>JBBRFR010000297.1:0-5155 GCA_038241485.1 Burkholderiales bacterium | reverse complement strand
GACAGCGAACCCGAACTTCAGCCCGAGCCGGCCAACCTGCTGGCTGCCTGACCCGTGCCCGCAAACCAGCACCCGTTCACCCTGAGGTATCGAAGGGCCACGCCGATCTGGGCACGTGGCTTCGAACCCTCAGCCAGATCGTTTGACGGCATGCGAGCGAATACCTCATCCACCCAGGAGCACTTCACATGAACCGCAGAGCCACCCTTCTTCTCGTTGCCACCACCGCCTCGTTGTGGTTTGGCGGCGCCCACGCGCAGCCGCGCGAGATCCAGATGGGCATCATCGCCACCGAGTCGTCGGCCAACCTCAAGACCGCGTGGCAGCCCCTGCTCGACGACATGCAAAAGAGCACCGGCTTCAAGATCAACGCCTTCTTTGCGCCCGACTACTCCGGCGTCATTGAGGCCATGCGTTTCAACAAGGTGCAGGTGGCCTGGATGGGCAACAAGTCGGGCATGGAAGCGGTGGACCGTGCACAAGGCGAGATCTTCGCCAAGGTCACCCAGTCAGACGGCGCCCAGGGCTACTGGGGCGTGATGATCGTGCACAAAGACAGCCCGCTGAAGACGCTCGACGACGTGATCAAGAGCCGCCAGAGCCTCAATCTCGGCATGGGCGACACCAACTCCACCAGCGGCACCCTGGTGCCCGGCTTCTACGCCTGGGCGCAAAACAAGGTTGACCCGGTGAAAGACTTCAAGCGCTCCATGCGCGCCAACCACGAGACCAACATCCTCGCCGTGGTCAACAAGCAGATCGACGTGGCCACGGTCGCAAGCGACGGCGTTGAGCGCATGAAGCTCAAGATGCCCGAAAAGGCCGCCGAGCTGCGCGAAGTGTGGCGCTCGCCGCTGATCCCGAGCGACCCGATGGTCTGGCGCAAAGACCTCGACGCCGACACCAAGAACAAGCTGCGCACCTTCTTCACCACCTATGGCAAAGACGCGCGCGAAAAAGAGATTCTGAAAAACCTCACCTGGGCCGGCTTCGTGGCGTCTGACAACAGCCAGCTCACGCCGATCCGCCAGCTCGAGCTGGCCCGCGAGCGCATCAAGGTCGAAGCCGACACCGCCCTGTCGGCCGACGAGAAGGCCAAGAAGCTGAAAGACATCGATCAGCGCCTGAGCGAGCTCGCGCGCCCGGTGGCGAGCATCAAGTAAAGCGAGCCAGCTGTGTCGTCGACCTTGAGCCTGGCGGCGGGCGCGCCGCGCATCACACCGCCACGCACGCCGCTGGTCACGCTCGTGATCTGGGGCGTGCTGCTGGCCGTGCTGGCGGGCAGCTGGGAGGGCGCCGACATGCGCCCGCTCGACCTGTGGCGTGACGCCGGCAACATGGGCGAGTACGCGCGTGGGTTTTTCCCGCCCGATTTTTCAGACTGGCGGCACTACCTGTCGGAGCTGGTGGTCACGCTGCAGATCGCGCTGTGGGGCACGGCGCTCGCGATCGTGGGCTCGGTGCCTCTCTCGTTGCTGGCGGCCGAAAACATCACACCCTGGTGGGTGCACCAGCCGGTGCGCCGCCTGCTCGACGCCTGCCGCGCCATCAACGAGATGCTGTTTGCGCTGCTCTTCGTGGTGGCTGTGGGCCTGGGCCCCTTTGCCGGTGTGCTGGCGCTGTGGGTGCACACCACCGGCACGCTGGCCAAGCTGTTCTCGGAGGCGGTCGAGGCCATCGACCCGCAGCCGGTGGAGGGCATACGCGCCACCGGCGCCCACCCGCTGGCCGAGATCGTCTACGGCGTGATCCCGCAGGTGATGCCGTTGTGGATCTCGTATGCGCTGTATCGCTTCGAAGCCAACGTGCGCTCTGCTTCGGTGGTGGGCATGGTCGGCGCAGGCGGCATTGGCATGGTGCTGTGGGACGTGATCCGGGGCTTTCAGTATGCGCAAACGGCCGCGGTGCTGTTGATGCTGGTGGTGCTGGTGTCGCTGATCGACATGCTGTCGGCCAAGCTGCGCAAGCGGGTGACCTGAACCATGCACACCATGGTGTTGCAGATCGAAGCGCTGTTCCTGCGCCACGGCGACCAGGCCTACGACGGTAGCCGGCGCGAGCCGGTGTCGGCGATGCAGCACGCCTTGCAGTGCGCCCAACTCGCCGAGTGGGCGCATGCCGACGACACGCTGGTGGCGGCAGCCTTGCTGCACGACATCGGCCACTTCATCGCCGCTGAAAGTGACGAGCAGGTCGACGACCGTCACGAGCTGCGGGCCTTGCCTTTTCTGGCGCCTCGTTTTGGCCCGGCGGTGCTGGAGCCGATTCGTTTGCACGTGGCGGCCAAGCGGTACCTGGTGGCGACCGACCCCGCGTACTTGAGCGGCTTGTCGACTGCCTCAGCGCACTCGCTGGGCTTGCAGGGCGGCGCCATGTCGGCCGACGAAATAGCGGCCTTCGAGGCCACGCCGTTTGCGATGGACGCGGTGCAACTGCGCCGCTGGGACGACCTGGCCAAGCAGCCCGCCCAGGCCACACCGTCGCTCGGCTACTACCTCGCCCTGCTCGACGACTTGCAGACGGTGCGCTGAACCCCTGCATTCATCCGCTCGCCGGCACTCCTGCGTTCGCCTGCGCTCCCCCGTTCGCCCTGAGGTATCGAAGGGTGCGCAGTGCACAGCAGACCCTTCGATACTTCAGGCTCTGTTGAATTTCGAGTGGGTACAGCGCCGCCTCGACCCGTTCGCACTGAGCAGGGCTTCGACAGGCTCAGCCCGAACGGGAGGTTGGGGGTATTTGCCCACTCGAAATTCAACAGAGGCATATTTCAGCGCGAACCGGAATACAAACTCGGCCCGAACGGCGGGAGCGCCTTCAGCGTGGCTTGCGCTTGGCCGGTGCCGCGGCCTTGCTGGCCAGCGGCGGTTTGCCGGAGGCCTCAGGCCGAGTGGTTTCACCCGGCGCCAGCGTGAACAGCTTGGCCGCACGGCCTTTCAGCTCCAGCAGCTCATTGGGTGTCACCGAATAGAGCCCGGTCACCAGGTCAACCTGAATGCCGAACTCCACTTCGCGCTTGCCATTGGAGAGCGTGCCCGAGGTGAACTCGTAGTCTGCATCTTCCGCCGGCAGGCCTTGCGTGGAGGCGTCGTAGCCTTCGTACTCCACGCTGCGAATCTCGCCACTGGCCAGGTCGAGCATGCCGCTGGACTTGATGACGGCGTCGCTCAGCTCGTCGGTGATGGTGATCGGCAGTTTGAGGTCCACGGCAGGTGTCTTGAAAAGGGCTGGGGTGGGGATTCTAGGTGGGGCCGGGTGAGGGTCTCTCACTTCAGATCGAGGTGCAGGGCCGCGATCTGCGCAGCCAGCGATTCAGCCACCCCCGCTTGCGCCGCAAAGCCGCGCCATTGCCCGATGGCCGCACGCACTTGAGACACCACCGTGGCGGCCGACCCGACCCCGAAACGATCGGCCTCGGCCATCACATCGGCCAGCGTGAAATTCTTAAACTGCCCGCCGATCGACATCAGATGCTGGTGCGTCCACTCGCCCAGCGGGTTGTGGGCAAAGGTCACGTCATAGGCCGGCGCCAGGCGCCAGGCCCGCTCACCCTCGCGCAAGATGAAGCTGAAGTTCTTGGTGTGGTCATCGCAGTTGCGGCCCAGGGCGTTGAACACCATGCGCCGAAACGCCTCTTCGAGGTCCTCATACGGCAGGCCCAACGCCTTGATGGTCAAGAACAGCTGCGCGTAGGCGTGAGTGCCCTTGAGCTTGTAGTCGAGGTGCTGCATGGCGCACAGCGTGTGCAGGTGGTGGCGGCCGGTGCTGCCGTAGCGATCAAAACGCCGGGTGATGAAGTGCGCTCGCCCGCCCTCGTGAAGCAGTTCGCACGCGCTCATGTCTATGCCGGCTTGCCGTGCCATCAAGTGGTAGGCGTATTCGATGCGCCCGTAGTCTTGCGACACTCCCAGCTCCGTGTCTTCGTCCAGGCCGTCGAACTTGAGCAGCCATTGTTCGAAGCCCTCGGGCGCATCCACCTGGCCGGAGCGGATCTCCTGGGTGGCCGGGTTGAGGGCGATCACCGCCTTGGCCCGCGCGCCACCGGCTGAGGTGCCCACCTCAATGATGCTGCGCAGCGCAGCGCTCGTGTGCGGGTCATCGTCCACCTGGCCGCGCACGGACTGGCGGGCCAGCTGCACCAGCTGGCCCATGTCGATGGCGCTCGCCTTCTGGGTCTTCGGCCCGCGGCTGGGCTTGAAGGTCAAGGCGCCCATGGCGCGCGTGCCCATGTAGGCCAGGCGATCAAGCGGGGTGATCCGGTCTGCCGACAGACCCTGGCTCGCCATGTAGCTGTTGATGAGCGCGTTGCCAAAGTCGTCTGGCAGGGCGTCTGCCAGCATGGCAGGGAGCCGCTTGTAGGTGAGTTCCGGCAGGTCGGCAAACAGGTAGACCGGCTCGCCCGAGGTGGGCATCTTCAGCGGAGCCGGCTCAATGCCGCTGCGCTTGAAGGGCTCGGTGTACGCAAACGCGTAGTAGCCGTATTTCGGGTCGAGCGCCACGGCGCCAACGTGCTGGCCCCAGAGCTGCACATCAACCGAATCAACGGGCTTGAAGCGGGGTGGAGTGGTGCGGGTGGCCATGGGGTGTGGGTCACACTGAACGTGATCAGGCGGGCGGCGGCGTTTTGCCTGGGGCGGCCCTAGCCCGCGTGGTCGCGCGCCGCCGCTCTTTTTTGTGGCGCGGCAGGGTCAGCGGGTTGATGCTCGCCACCGGCGCGAGATTCTCCAGCCAGCCCTCCAGGCCCAAGGCCCGCAACACGGCCACGAAGGTGTGCAAGGTGGAGCCGCTACCGGCTTCGAGGTTGCGCAGCGCACGCACGCTCACCCCAGCCCGCGCGGCCACGGTCACCTGGTCCAAGTTGCGCTGCAGACGCAGTGCCTTGAGCTTCTCGCCGGTGGCGGCTTCCAGCTCATCAAGGGTTTGCAGGGCGGTTTGCATGGTGTCGAGAAAAATTCCATTAAAGGCATAATTACGCCTTTAGATATTGATTATTCATATATATAGGCGTTTATACGCCCTTTAATGATAGTTGATTTGAGGCCGAAGTGGTGTGCGTGTAAATGGCAAAAGCGCGTCTGTAAGCCAAGTTTCTTGAACATTAGAGGCACATAACTGCCCTTAAAGAAGATAAAACTCAGCGCGTCAGCAGTTTCGATGC
>JBBRFR010000296.1:0-5163 GCA_038241485.1 Burkholderiales bacterium | reverse complement strand
GGTCCCGTGGATCCTGTGCTCGGAGACGAACTGATCCGATCGCGCGAAGAGATCCGTGCACTGCAACAAGAAATGCGCGCCTCGCAGGAGGAGCTCCAGGCCGCCAACGAGGAGCTCCAATCGACCAATGAAGAGCTGCAGTCGGCCAACGAGGAGCTGACGACCTCCAAGGAAGAGGCGCAGTCGATGAACGAGGAGTTGCAGACGATCAACGGCGAGCTACAGACCAAGCTCGACGACCTGGCGCTCGCGCAGAGCGACATGCAAAACCTGCTCAACAGCACCGACATCGCCACGCTGTTTCTCGACAACGGTTTGAACGTGCGCCGCTTCACCGAGCGGATCACCCGCTTGATTCACCTGCGCCAGGGTGACATCGGCCGCCCGCTCAGCGAGCTGGCCAGCACCCTGGTGTACCCGCAGCTGCTGACCGATGCGAAAGAGACGTTGCGCACCCTGGCCTTCAGTGAGAAGCAGATTACGACCACCGATGGGCATTGGTATTCGGTGCGCATCATGCCGTACCGCACCTTGACCAATGTGATCCAGGGCGTGGTGATCACCTTTGTCGACATCACGGTGGCAAAAGAACTCGAGTCGCGTCTGCGCAAGGCGTAAAGTGCTTCACCGCAGTTGCGCGGCAGGAGACCTTCATGCACCCCGCCACCCTTGAGGCCCAACAGCACTTTGATCTGCGCCTGCAAGCCGCCACACGACTGGCCGCAGGCATCAAAGGCGCGGCTCTCAGCGCGTCCAACGCGTTGGCGGTCTTGCATGACCTGGCCTCGTCACCCGCCACCGCGGGCGACGCGCTGGCCCTGCTTCACGAGCTGCAGGTTCATCAGGTCGAACTCGATTTGCAAGCCGACGAGTTGCGCCAATCGCGTTTCGAGCTCGAATCTGCATTGCTTCGCCAGATTCAGCTTTACGACGCCCAGCCCGTGGGTTGTTTCACCATCGACCACAGCTTGCGGGTGTACGAACTCAACCTGACGGGCGCCCGCATGCTCGGGCTGGGGCGCGACGAGGTCACCGGCCTGCCGCTCGACAGTTTTTTGACACCGAACAGCGGGCGAACACTGCGTGAACTCGTCTCGCGCACCGAATCGGGCGCATCGAACGAATCGGCCACGGTGCAGCTGATCTCAAAGGGCGGCCTGGCTCGCGCGGTTCGTGCCCACCTCAGCGCTGACCCCGCGGGGAATCGATTTCTGGTGGTGTTGGCTGACGCCGATCCGCAACTCGCTGCGGGCGAGGCAAGTTAGGTTGCAAGCGCATCCGGCAGCAGCCGGGTGAATTCTTTCCTCACCACGGCATAACACTCGCACGCCCGTTGTTCCAGGCCCGAGCGGTCCAGCACCGTGATGTGGCCACGCGCATAGCTGATCACGCCTGCCTCTTGCAGCTTGTGCGCGACCTCCGTGACCCCTTCGCGGCGCACGCCAAGCCGGCTGGCGATCAGCTCGTGGGTCATGAGGAGTTGGTTGCCGGGGTGACGATCCAGGCTCGCCAGCAGCCAGCGGCACATTTGTTGATCCAGCCGGTGGTAGCGGTTGCAGACGGCCGTTTGAGCCATCAGCGTGATCAGCGCCTGGGTGTAGCGCAGCAGCAGGTGCATGACGCCGGCTGAGCGATCGAATTCGCCCTTGATGGCCTCGGCCTTGATCCGAAAGCCTTCGCCCGCGCTTCGCACCACCGCTTGGGTGGGCGTTGTGTCGCCCCCCATGAACAACGCGATACCGACCAGGCCTTCATTGCCCACGCTGGCGATTTCGGCCGAGGCGCCGGTCTCCAGCTGGTTCAGCAGGGAAACGATCGCGGTCGTGGGGAAGTAGGCATGGCTCAAGGCATTGCCGGATTCGTACAACACCTTGCCCAACGGCATTTCGACGGGTTCGAGCTGAGGCAACCAGCGTGCCCACTCGTCGTGGGGCAGCGCGGCAAGCAGATGATTCATGCGGGCGCTGCTGGTGGGGGTCACGAGGGTCCTTGGGGCGGAGGGTGCCGCGGGCGGCAAGGAGGTGGTGTGGGGGGGGGGCGCCTGGCCCCGCAGTGGCGTTGATTGTGGTCAATTTTTTCGCCGCTGCCCAGTGGCAGTGGCTTCAAAGCCCCCAGCTCGCCCCCCGCGCCTGACGCACCTGGTGGGGTACGCCGCCACCCGCGCCTCGGTGGAGCTGAAGAGGTCGTTCCTCAAGCACATGGGGCCGCTGCATCTGAAAGCGGTCGAGTTTTCCATTTTGGTGCTGGTGGCTTCGAACGATCAGGTCAACAGCAACAGCTCCAACAGCAGCAGCCGCTCGGGCGCCGACAGCACCTGCAGGGTGTGGCCGCCGCAGCGCGCGCGCCTGACTCGCCGGACCACGGGGCCGGTGCCTCCAAAAAACACCCCTGTCGACGCACAGGCGCTCATTGATGCGCAGGCGCGCGCGTTCCTGCGCCAGGCCGGGCGGCTTGGCAAGCACCTGGGTGTCACCCAGCGCATCAGGCAAACCCGGATGGTTGCTGTGGCATGGCTCTCCTATAAACGAAAACAAACGAGCAATAAAGAAAACGAATTTGCGCTTGATGTGCGTACAAACGCAATCAATCGCGCAAGTCGTTCCTCGGCGGAGGCCCCGCCACCCACCCAGGAGACCCAACCCATGACACCTCGTCCCGCCCCTTTCTTGCGCTGGCTTCAGCGCCTTGCGTTTTGCACCGTGGCGCTCGCCGCGCCGGTGGCTGCCCATACGGGCACGCCGCTGCCCAGCATCACCGGGCCGATCGCGGTCACGGCCACCTCTTACCCCTTCGGCGCGGCCGACCACACGCTGCGGCCCGAGAAGCTGAGCCGGCATGGTTATGTGGAAGAGGAGTACTTCGCCAGCGGCAAGGCCAACGTGTACGACTGGCCCGCCCCCGGCCCGGCGGTGGTGCTCACGCCCGATGCGCCGTACACCACGCGCGTGCTGGTGCGCCGGCCCGCACACGGCCACCGCTTCAGCGGCAACGTGATCGTTGAGATGCTCAACCCGTCGAACCTGTTCGACCTCAACATCGGCTGGGGCCTCTCGGGCGACCACTTCATGCGCAACGGCGACGTGTGGGTTGGTATCACCGTCAAGCCGGTGTCGATGGTCACGCTGCAGACCTTCAACCCCACACGCTACGCCGCGCTCTCGCTCGCCAACCCGCTGCCGCTCACCGACCCGGCCAATTGCGCCACGGTGGCGGCCGACAGCTCGCGCAGCACCGAAAACGGCCTGGTGTGGGACATCTACAGCCAGGTGGGTGCGTGGCTCAAGAGCCAGGACCGCAGCAACCCGCTGCGCTACGCCCGGGGCTTCAAGGTGCAGCAGCTCTACGGCTTTGGCTACTCGCAGACCGGCGGCTACCTCTACAACTACATCAACGCCATTCACCCGCTCGAAGTGCAGCGCAACGGCCAGCCCACGTATGACGGCTACATCGTGGCCGTGGCCGGCGGCCGCTTTGTGGGCGCTGTGCCCATGAATCAGTGCGTCGCCGCGCCACCGCTGGATGACCCGCGCCGCCAGTTCAACAACGTCGGCGTGCCCATCATCCACATCATGTCGCAGTCGGATTACCTCATCGGCATCGGCGCACGCCGCCCCGACAGCGACGTGTTCAGCGACCGCTACCGCCACTACGAGATGGCCGGCGCCGGCCACGCCACACCCGAAGAGCTTTACTCGGCGGCGGCACCGGCCGACATCATTGCCGGGGGCCGCGCTGTGCCGCCGCTCGCCTGCAACGAAGGCCCGCGCAGCCGTTTCCCTTCGCGCATCCACTTCAACGCGGTGTTCCAGAACCTTGACCTGTGGGTGCGCCGGGGCATCCCGCCGCCGCACGCCGCGCCGATCGAGGTGGTGAACGGCGTGCCGGTGCTCGACCAGTTCGGCAACGTGGTCGGCGGCCTGCGCTCGCCGTATGTTGATGTGCCCACCAGCACGTGGTCGGGCAGCTCCACCGGCGCGAGCTTCTGCTTCATCGCCGGCCACGAGGTGCCGCTGAGCGACGCCGTGCTGCAGCAGCTCTACCGCAATGACATCGACTACGACCGGCGCGTGGCCGCCAACGTGCGCCGTCTGTTGCGCGAGCGCCTTCTCACGGCGCCCGATGCGGCCCGGCTGCTGATCCAGGCGGTGAAGTTCGACGTGCCTTGACGTTCGGGCGAAGCCTGAGAGGGCGAGAGTTTTTCAAATTCCGTTCGGGCTGAGCCTGTATGCCCGATCGCCCAGAGCTTGTCGAAGGGAGCCAGCGCTTGTGCACGGCGCGCGCTTCGACCGGTTCAGGGCGAACGGAGTGGGAAATCAAAAACTATCACCCTCTGAGGCGCGCCATACCCGCGGCGGCATCAGGCTTCATCTGCCCCGCCTATGCTGGCCGACTTCACCGAAACAGACGGAGCCTTTTCCATGCGCCACCACCCTCTCGGCCGAACCGGCCTGTTTGTGTCTGAACTCTGCCTGGGCACCATGACCTTCGGCGGCACCGGCGAAACCCTGTGGGGCAAGATCGGCACGCTGCAACAAAGCGAGGCCGAGCGCTTGGTCGGCCAGGCGATCGACGCCGGCATCAACTTCATCGACACCGCCGATGTGTACGCCAGTGGCATCTCTGAGCAGATCACCGGCCAGGCGCTGAAGAACCTGAAGGTGCCGCGCGAAAACGTGATCGTCGCCACCAAGGTGTTTGGCGACACGGGCACCGGCCCCAACGCGCGCGGCCTCTCGCGCGGCCACATTCTCGACGGCGTGAAGGCGAGCTTGAAGCGTCTGCAGCTCGACCACATCGACCTGTACCAAGTGCACGGCTTCGACCCCGCCACGCCGATGGAAGAAACGCTGCGCGCGCTCGACCAGCTCGTGCGCCACGGCCATGTGCGCTACGTGGGTGTGTCGAACTGGGCGGCCTGGCAGATCGCCAAGGCGCTGGGCATCTCGGAGCGGCTGGGCCTGGCGCGCTTCGAGTCGCTGCAGGCTTACTACACCGTGGCGGGTCGTGACCTGGAGCGCGAGCTGATTCCCATGCTCAAGAGCGAAGGTGTGGGCCTGATGGTGTGGAGCCCGCTGGCCGGCGGCCTGCTCAGTGGCAAATATGGGCGTGACCGCCAGGGCGAAGAGGGCAGCCGCCGGGTGGGCTTTGACTTCCCGCCGGTGC
>JBBRFR010000295.1:0-5164 GCA_038241485.1 Burkholderiales bacterium | reverse complement strand
CTCGACGAAGTGAGCTTCGACGCCCACAAGCTCACAGGCCAGACCGTGGTGCTGGGAGCCCTCGAGGTCGACGCCAAGCTGGGCGAGCTGTCGCGCAATGAAGACCTGTCGCGCTACATCCTCTGAGGGTGTCCGCCGCCGGGCCGCCCCAAGGCGGACGGCGCCCCTCGGGGGCAAGAGCGAAGCGACTGGGGGGCTTAAGTCAGAGCGCGAGGCGATGTGATTGCATCGCCAGCAAGCCGTCAAAGATCAGGCGGTCGACGGTCTCGAACTTCAGGTCGGTCACGGGTGCAAGCTTCGGCGACGCCCCGCCCGACATCAAAAGAACCGGCTCTTGCCCGGTGCGCGCGCGCAGCTTGCGGTACATGCGCTCCACCGCGCCGGCCATGGCGTTGACCCCCCCGCTCATCAGCGCATCGCTGGTGTTGGTGGGAAAGTCGACCACCTCGCCGGTAGGCACCTTGAGGCCGGCGGTGCCCATCTCGAGCGCACGCTGCATCACACCAAAACCCGGCAGGATCAGGCCACCCAGGAAGTGGCCGGTTTCATCGAGCGCATCGACGGTCACTGCGGTGCCCACCATCACCACCAGGGCGGGCCGCGGCTGGCCGCGCGAGCACACGTGGTGCCAGGCACCGATCAAGGCGACCCAGCGGTCGGCACCCAGGCGGGCGGGGTGTTCGTAGCCATTGGTCACGCCCGCTGCGTGGGTGGATGAGACCGCCCAGCGTGGGTCGATGTCCCAAATCTCGAGTTGCTCTTCGACGCGGCGCTTGATGCCGTCACCGGCGACCACGCAGCCGAGCATGCTGCTCGGCGCGGGGATGTTCTTCCACTCGGTCTCGGCGAGCTGGTCAATGGTTTCAAGAAAGACCGCGCCATGCGCCATCAAGGCGGCGCCCGGTTGGGGTGATGTGTACAAGGCCCACTTCAGGCGCGTGTTGCCAACGTCGATGGCCAGAAAACTCATCGGCGAAGTATCTCTTAAGGGAACGCCGGGCCTCAGGAAGACGGCAAGGACAGCGGCGGGTGGGTCGACAGCAGCTCACGCACGCGGGCCATGGTCTGCGAGGCCCACAGGCCCTTGAAGGGTTTGAAGATGCGCGATTCGACCTCTTCGAGCAGGCTTTCCAGGTCTTCGCGGGTGCGGGCGCGACGCAGGCGCAGCATGGTGAGCGAGCCCGCCACTGGCGCTTCGGCGCGCACGGCTCGCAACAGGATCGCGCGGGCTTCTTCGAGGGCTTCGTCCTGCACGTTGAAGGGCTCGATTTCGAGCGCATCCATCGCGGCGCCCTGCAGCTCGTTGAGTGACGAGTCGAGATGGGATTCGGGCTGCAGGCTGAGCGACGCTGGCAGCAGACTCACCACCGAGTCGGGCGCACTCATGAGCGCGGGCTCGCGCGCGGCCTCCAGTGGCATGGGCTTGCTTTCCATCGGTGCGGCCCTCTTGGCCGGTTCGAGCTCCAGCGGCGCGGGGCGCGAAATCATGCCGAGGTCGAGCAACTCGTCAAACGCGGTGTCGGGTGAGCCGGCGGCAATGGCCATTTGCCGTACTTCATCTTCTGCCCGGCGGCCATCAACCAGCAACAGCACGGTGCGGTGGCGCTGGCTCAGCTTGCGTTGGCGGCTGCTGAGTTCCGCCACGGCTTCGGGTGTCTTGACAGGGACTTTGATCGTAGCCACGCGGTGCACTCCTCTAACTTTCTGCTCGGGCCTCGATCAGCAGGCCACTCATGGAAATGGATTGTGCCGCCAAACCCGGTTTTCCAGGGGGGGGAAGCCCCTCGGTGCGCCCCCTGGTACGGGGTGTGGCGGCAAGGGCGATACACTCGCCAATTGACGTATACGTCAATTACGTCTTGCGGAGACACCATGGCCACAACCAAGCCCTTGTTGAAGGGTTTCCAGCACGCCAAGGCGGGCGCCAAACCGGCGGCCTTTGATCTGGCGGGCATCTCGCCGGGAGCCAAGCCTTACTCCACAGGAGACAAGCAGGCCGACAAAGCGGCGGTCGAAGCGCTGGCCCTGGAGCTCGACACGCTGCAAAACCTGTTCTATGCCGACCGGCGTTTTAAGCTATTGGTCGTGTTGCAAGGCACCGACACCAGCGGTAAAGACGGCACGCTGCGCGGCGTGTTCGGCCAGATGAGTGCACTCGGCGTGCACACCATCGGCTGGAAGGCACCCACCGAGCCGGAGCGCGAGCACGACTACCTGTGGCGCATCCACCAGCGGGTGCCCGGTAACGGCGAGGTGATGATCTTCAACCGCAGCCACTACGAAGACGTGCTGGTGCCCACGGTCAACGGCTGGATCACACCCGAGCAGACCCAGCAGCGCTACGCCCACATCAACGACTTCGAGCGCATGCTCAGCGAGACAGGCACCGTTGTCTGCAAATTCTTGCTGCACATCTCGAAAGAAGAACAAAAGCTGCGCCTGCAAGAGCGGCTCGACGACCCCACCAAACGCTGGAAGTTTGCCGTCGGCGACATCGAGGTGCGCAAGCAGTGGAACGCCTACCAGCAGGCCTACGCCAACGCCATCTCGGCGACCGGCACACCCTGGGCGCCGTGGACCATCGTGCCAGCCGACTCCAAGACCCATCGCAACCTGATGATCGCCACGGTGATGAAGCAAGTGTTCGAGTCATTGAAGCTGCGCTACCCGCCCGATGACCCCGCTCTCGCCAAGATCAAAGTGATCTGAAGACACACGGAGCGCACAGGAGACAAGCGCATGACCGACCTCTCAGCCGAATTCAAGGCGCTCGCCGCCTACCGGCCCACGAACAAGGTGCGATTTGTCACGGCTGCGAGCCTGTTTGACGGCCACGACGCGGCCATCAACATCATGCGTCGCATCTTGCAAAGCATGGGCGCCGAAGTGATTCACCTGGGGCACAACCGCTCGGTCGACGAGGTGGTGACGGCTGCGCTGCAAGAAGACGTGCAGGGCATTGCCATCAGCTCCTACCAGGGCGGCCACGTCGAATACTTCAAGTACATGGTCGACCTGCTGCGCGAGCGCGGCGGCGCGCACATCCAGGTGTTTGGCGGCGGCGGTGGTGTGATCGTGCCGAGCGAGATTGCCGAGCTGCAAGCCTATGGAGTGACACGCATTTACAGCCCCGAAGACGGCCAGCGCATGGGCCTGGCCGGGATGATCGGCGAGATGGTCATGCGTTGTGATCACGACCTGTCGGTGCACGCGCCGCAGGCGCTCGCCGCCGTGCAAGGGCAGACCGAACCCCACCGGCGCGCCCTGGCTCAACTGATCACCGCGCTGGAAAACGGCACGGCCTCGGCCGATCTCAAAGCCTCGTTGCACGCCGCAGCGTCCCAGGCCAAAACGCCTGTGCTCGGCATCACCGGCACCGGCGGCGCCGGCAAGTCTTCGCTGACCGACGAGTTGATCCGCCGCCTGCGTCTCGACCAGGGTGATGGCCTGCAGATCGCCGTCATCAGCATCGACCCCTCGCGCCGCAAGAGTGGTGGTGCGCTGCTGGGCGACCGCATTCGCATGAACGCCATCGCGCCGTGGCACGCCTCCGTTCGCACTGAGCCTGTCGAAGTGCGGCGAACTGCCACCACGGCTTCGACAAGCTCAGCCCGAACGGATTCTGGTCAGCGTGTCTTCATGCGCTCGCTCGCCACGCGCGACTTCGGCAGCGAGATCAGCCAGGCCCTGCCCGACGTGCTGGCCGCCTGCAAGGTGGCAGGCTTCGATCTGGTGATCGTCGAGACCTCAGGCATCGGCCAGGGCGACGCGGCCATCGTGCCGCTGGTCGACGTGCCGATGTACGTGATGACACCGGAGTTTGGTGCCGCCAGCCAGTTGGAGAAGATCGACATGCTCGACTTCGCCGAGTTCGTGGCCATCAACAAGTTTGACCGCAAGGGAGCCGCCGACGCGCTGCGCGACGTGGCCAAGCAGGTGCAGCGCAACCGCGAAGCGTTTGGTCAATCACCCGACGAGATGCCGGTCTTCGGCACCATGGCCAGCCGCTTCAACGACGACGGTGTGACCGCGCTCTACCAGGCACTGCTGCCGCGTTTGTGTGCCCTGGGCCTGAAGACCCAGCCCGGCAGCTTGCCCACGGCCACCACCCGTCACAGCACCCACCAGGTGCCCATCGTGCCCGGTGCGCGTGTGCGCTACCTGGCCGAAATCAGCGAGGGCGTGCGCAGCTACAAACGCAACGCCATTCAGCAAGCCCGCCTCGCCCGCGAAGTGCAGCAGCTGCGCGCCGCCTCACGCATGCTGCACGAAGGCAAACCCGACAAACCACGCGCTGCTTCGGCCGCCGCCAACATGGCGCTGGAGCGCGAAGGCCGGCTCGACCCGCACGCCAAAAAGCTGTTGGATCAATGGCCGCAGATGCAGCAGGCCTACGCCGGCGACGAGTACGTGGTGAAGATCCGCCCGGGCACTTCACAAGAGCGGGAAATTCGCACCGCCCTCACCACCACCACCCTCAGCGGCACCCAGGTGCGCAAGGTCGCACTGCCGGGGTATGAAGACCACGGCGAGATCTTGAAGTGGCTGATGCTCGACAACGTGCCCGGCAGCTTCCCGTACACCGCGGGCACCTTTGCCTTCAAGCGCGAAGGTGAAGACCCGACGCGCATGTTTGCCGGCGAAGGTGATGCGTTTCGAACCAACACCCGCTTCAAGCTGCTCAGCTCGGGCATGGAGGCCAAACGCCTTTCCACCGCCTTTGACAGCGTCACGCTCTATGGCAACGACCCGGCGATCCGCCCCGACATCTACGGCAAGGTGGGCAACTCGGGCGTGAGCATTGCCACGCTCGACGACATGAAGGTGCTCTACGGCGGCTTCGACCTGTGCAGCCCCAGCACCAGCGTCAGCATGACCATCAACGGCCCCGCGCCGACGATTCTGGCCATGTTCATGAACACCGCCATCGACCAGCAGATGGAGAAGTTTCGCGACGACAACAAGCGTGACCCAAGCGACGACGAGGCGCAAAAAATCAGCGCCTGGGTCAAACAAAACGTGCGCGGCACGGTGCAAGCCGACATCTTGAAAGAAGACCAGGCGCAAAACACCTGCATTTTCTCGACAGAATGCGCTCTCAAAATGATGGGAGATATTCAGGAATATTTTATTAACAAAAAAGTGCGCAACTACTATTCGGTAT
>JBBRFR010000294.1:0-5190 GCA_038241485.1 Burkholderiales bacterium | reverse complement strand
TACGTCGCTCATCACAACATCAACCCCAAGCCATTTATCTGGACCAAGAGCGCTCGCGACATCTTGCAAAAGGTCATTCGGGCCAACGCTCGTTTAAGTTCCAAACAGAATGAAACACTGCACTAGCTGTCACCCGACACGGTAGCGGCTATGGCAGCAACGGGTCGTTCGCGAACATTCAGAAGCTTGATCGAGATGCCGCAAAGAAACCGTTGGCCAACTGCATCGGAAAGCGCTCCGGCCCGTGCTTGCAATTCCAAACGCCTTACTCTAAAGTAAGGCTCATTGAATTGAGAGCATTGACATGACCACCGCCACCGTCACGAGCAAAGGCCAGATCACAATCCCTGCAGAGGTGCGCCAAGCACTCCAGGTAGGCGCAGGTGACCGGGTCGAATTTGTACAGGTTGAGCCTGGGCAGTTCCTGGTTGTTGCTGCAAATCGCTCCGTGAAGGAGCTCAAAGGCATGTTCGGTAAGGCGTCAAAGGTCGTATCGATTGAGGCCATGAATCAGGCCATCGCGGCTCGCGGAGCGTCCGCACGATGATCGGTCTGGATACGAACGTGCTGGTGCGCTACATCATGCAAGACGACGTGAAGCAGTCAGCCAAGGCGACACGCCTTGTCGAATCTCTGACCGCATCTGAGCCGGGGTTCGTTTCGCTCGTGTCCGTGGTCGAATTGGTCAGGGTGTTGTCGTCTTGTTATGACCTCAAGCGCGATCAACTCATTCAGGCGCTTGACGCGCTGCTGCGAGCAAAGCAACTTGTCGTCGACCAAGCCGATCAGGTGGTGCGAGCACTCAGAGTGTTTGGTCAGGGCACTGCGGATTTCGCGGACTGCTTAATCGAGCGCATGGCCTCGAGCGCAGGGTGCGACCACACCATGACCTTTGATGTCGCTGCCGCGAAGACGGCCGGCATGACCTTGATTCAGTAGCTCTGAAACCGCGCTTCGGCACGAGGCCACAGTTCGTCGCAAACGAATCGTTGAGGCGATTTGTGGGGCATATGGTTAAGCAGATGACGAGCCAACCAGATGCTGATCGGTATGCATAACACCAGAACGGCACGGTATGTGTCGATGCCTTTGATTCAAGAACGGTCCGATGGTCTTGGCAGCTTGACCAGGCTCCCACGATGTTGTTTTCTCCTCCCCACCGGCCAGGCCCCGCGGCCCGGCGCCGGCACCTCTACAGTTTTCACACTCCAAACGATGAGCTCTTGGAAACACCCCTCTGGCCCGAACACTACAACCGACAAGGACGTGCAGGCGCTGCTGTTGCGCCTACTGTGCCCGACGCCGCTGCACGTTCTGCGAACGCTCTTTCTGGGGAGCATTGCGAGCCCTAGGCTGGATGTCTCGCCTATGGCGCCTGTAGCCCAGGCCTGGGGCGGCGAGATGCCCGAGTTCGCCTCGGCCGAAGCGGTCGAGGAAGTGGTCACTGTGCTCGTACAGGGGCTGTGGAACCGTCTGTCTGAGCATCAGAGCACTCGCAGCCCGTTCCGCCTGCCGCGCTTCGAAGTGCCGCTCACCCGACAGGCCCTGCACGACCTGGCGTGCGTACGTGCACAGGAACTCATGGGCTTCGTCGACGGGTTGTTCGGACCCGAGGCACAAATGCTTTTGCCCCAGAAGGCACATGAGGCGGTGGTGGCGCTGGCCGAGTTGCATGCAATGTTCGATGGCGCGGCTGGGCTTCTGATCGACGAAACCAAGCCCGCACCCCCAGACGAGCTCAAGGCGCTGCTGCGAAACCTGCAGCAGATGACCATCGTCGCCGACGAGCAGATCAACAAAGCGGTGCAATCCTGCAAGCGAGCCCGCGGCCAGTGCCTGGAAACCATGGCCACCGTGATGTCGCGGAAGATCGTGGCCACTGGATCCGATGACAGTGAGGTGCAAGACGTGACTGAAAGCGACAACGGCCAGGAACTCGATTTCATCGAGTCGCCGCTTAGCCAAAGCGTCACGCGCAATGGGGTAGAAGTTCGGGTTGAGATATACGGCGACCCGCAGGACGGCTGGATCCTGGAGATTGTCGACGCCGAAAACACATCCCATGTGTGGGATGAGCATTTCAAGACAGACCAGCAGGCTTTGACGGAAGCACTTCGTGCGCTCGACGAGGAGCCGCTCGAGTTCTTGGCCCGAGCTCCGGACCGTCCTATGAACTGACCCCGGGGCGCGAGGCGCTGCAAGCGGGCGTTGTTCTGCTCGCCAGAGGGGCGGTTGTGATGGGGTACCCGATTCGATATCTCCCGAGACCCTGCCACCATGCGCCAACTCATCGTCAAGCAACTCGACTACGACCTCACGCCTGTGGCCGGGCTGGCGCTGGTGGCGCACTATCTGCGGGCGTTGCAGCCTGTGCTCAAGCGGCTCGACTCGGCCATGCCGATTCGTGCCGGTGTAGCCAACAGCGACATCGTGCGGGCCTACCTGGGCCTGCTCGTGCAAGGCAAGAGCGACTTCGACGCCATCGAGAACTACCGCGGTGATGCGTTCTTCAAGCAAGCCCTGGGCATCGACCTGCTGGCATCGAGCCCGACGCTGCGCCAGCGCATGGACGCACGTGCGAGCGAGATGTTCGACTTCATGTCGCCGATGATCGAGACCTTGCTGGCGGGCCAGCGCCCAGACTACGGCGTGCTGCCGTGCGGCTGGTTGCCACTGGACGTCGATACCTTCGCCATGAACAACGGCGGCAGCAGCAAGGAAGGCGTGGGCCGCACCTATGCTGGCGTCGATGGCTACTGCCCGCTGGCGGCGTACCTCGGCTCGCACGGGTTCTGCCTGTTTGAATGCGGGTCATCGGAAGCCGGGGAAGGATGACCCCCCCCCAGGTGATCGGCGTGTCGATTCCAAACTCGATGCTTGTTGCCGAAAATGAGGCTGGCCTGCCGACCTGGATCAGGGCTGGGCGCCGTAACCCCCGCCTCCCGGCGTAGAGACCACGAACACATCACCCACGGCCATCTCCGTCGAGCCGATGTGGGGCAACCGATCCACTCGCCCATTGGCGCGCTCGACCCAGTTGTGCCCAACCTCGCCCGCTAGACCACCCGCCATACCGAAAGCGCCGTGCTCGCGGCCGTTGCTGAGGATGGAGGCGGTCATGGGCTCGAGGAAGCGCACGCGGCGCAGGCCTCCGTTGCCGCCCCGCCAGCGCCCGGCGCCGCCTGAGCCGGCACGAATCTCATAGCTGTCGAGCCGCACCGGGAAGCGGAATTCCAGCACCTCGGGGTCGGTCAGGCGCGAGTTGGTCATGTGGGTCTGCACGACGCTCGTGCCTTCAAACCCATCCCCAGCCCCCGACCCGCCCGAGATCGTCTCGTAGTACTGGTAGGTGTTGTTGCCGAAGGTGAAGTTGTTCATCGTGCACTGGCTGGCCGCCATCACACCGAGCGCGCCGTAGAGCGCGTTGGTGACGCAGGTCGAGGTTTCCACGTTGCCTGCCACCACCGAGGCCGGCGGGCGCGGGTTGAGCATGCAGCCTTCGGGCACGATCACACGAATGGGCTTGAGGCAACCGGCGTTGAGCGGGATGTCGTCGTCGACCAGGGTGCGAAACACGTACAACACCGCCGCCATGGTGATCGACTTGGGCGCATTGAAGTTGTTGTCGAGCTGCGCGCTGGTGCCGGTGAAATCGACGGTGGCGCTGCGTGTCGATGCATCCACGCTCACCTTGACGCGGATCACCGCGCCGTTGTCGAGCGGCAGCTCGAACGCGCCGTCGTGCAGCGCGGTGATGATGCGGCGCACCGATTCTTCGGCGTTGTTCTGCACGTGGCCCATGTAGGCGGCCACCGTCTCGCGGCCGTACTGCGCCACCATGGCCTTGAGCTCTTGCACGCCTTTTTCATTGGCGGCGATCTGCGCGCGCAGGTCGGCCAGGTTTTGCTGTGGGTTGCGCGAAGGGTGCGCGCCCGAGCCCAGCAGCGCCAGCAGCTCGGCTTCGCGCAGGTGGCCTTCTTCGACCAGCTTGAAGTTGTCGATCAGCACCCCCTCTTCTTCGATGCGCTTGGAGAACGGCGGCATCGAACCCGGCGTGGTGCCACCGATGTCAGCATGGTGGCCGCGCGAGGCCACGTAGAACGACGGGGTGGTGTCGCTGGTGGCATCACTGCTGTTGAGGTAGACGGGCGTCACCACGGTGATGTCGGGCAGGTGGGTGCCGCCGTTGTACGGGTTGTTGAGCACGTACACGTCGCCCGGGCGCATCTGCGGGTTGTTGTCGATCACGGTATGGATCGATTCGCTCATCGAACCCAGGTGCACCGGCATGTGCGGCGCGTTGGCGATCAGGTTGCCGCCTGAATCGAACAGCGCGCACGAGAAGTCGAGCCGCTCTTTGATGTTGACCGAGTAGGCGGTGTTTTGCAGCCGCAGCCCCATCTGCTCGGCGATGTTCATGAAGAGGTTGTTGAACACCTCCAACATCACCGGGTCCACGCTGGTGCCCACCGCACTGGCGGTGACACGCGGTGTCACGCGCCGCAGCTCGATGCAGTCGAGTGGGGTGAGCCGCGCTTGCCAACCGGGCTCGACCACGGTGGTGGCGTTTTTTTCGGCCAGGATGGCCGGGCCGTCGATCACCGCGCCGGGTTGCAGTGACTCGCGCACATACAGGCCGGCCGCGCGCCAGCCGGCCGGTTGGGCGTCGGCCCGGCAGTACATCTGCGCCGGGGCGCTGGGGGTGGCGCGGTGTTCGGGGGCGTCGGCGCGTGAGGCTGCGGCCACAGGGCGCTCACCTGCGCCGATGGCTTCGATCGACACGGCCTCGATGACCAGCGCCCGGTCGGGCATCAAAAACGCAAAACGCTGCTGGTAGGCGCGCTCAAACTCTTCGCGCACGCTGTTGATGATCTGGGTGGGTGGCTGCTCGCTGTGCAGTGCGCAGCCGAGCGCCGTGTCGGTGCCCTGGTAGCGCAGCTGAATCTGCGCCACGGTGCGGATCTGCCCGTTGCCCAGGCCTTGTTGCAGCAACTCACTGCGCGCTTGTTCGGCCAGCTCGGCCGCGTGGTGCAAGGCGGCTTGCACGCCGTTTTCGGTCAAAGGTTGTTCGACCGAACGTTCGCGCATCGCGATCTGGTCGGCCAGGCCCATGCCGTAGGCCGAGAGCACGCCGGCCAAGGGGTGGGCGAAAACACGGGTCATGCCAAGTGCATCGGCCACCCCGCAAGC
>JBBRFR010000293.1:0-5200 GCA_038241485.1 Burkholderiales bacterium | reverse complement strand
ATCGGGACTCGCCGCAAAAGTTCTCAGCCCCTGAGCCTGTCGAAGCCCTGCTCGCAAGGTGGCTTCGCTCACCAGCCCTTCGACGCACGGGCCTTCGACAAGCTCAGTCCCTGCTCAGGGCGAACGGGTCGAGGCGGCGCTGTACCCACTCGAAATTCAACAGAGCCCCTTTTTTCAAAGCACAGCTCAACCCGCCGCTCAAACCACAGCTCAAACCGCCAGCGCGGCCGGCAGCAGCCGGTCATATTCTTTCTTGACCACCGCATAACACTCGCAGGTGCGTTTTTCCAGCCCAGGGCGGTCGAGCACCGAGATGCGCCCGCGCGCATATCGGATCAAGCCTGCCTGTTGCAGCTTGAGCGCCCCTTCGGTGACACCTTCGCGACGCACCCCCAGCATGTTGGCGATCAGCTCCTGGGTCATCACGAGTTCGCTGCCTTGCAGCCTGTCCAGGCTCAGCAACAGCCAGCGGCACAGCTGCTGGTCGAGCGAGTGGTGGCGGTTGCACACGGCGGTCTGGGCCATCTGCGTGATCAGCGCCTGGGTGTAGCGCAGCAGCAGGTGCATCACCGGGCCGCTGTGGTTGAACTCACCCTTGATCACCTCCGAGGGCAGGCGAAAGCCCTCGCCGGCGCTTTGCACCACCGCCCGGCTGGGGGTCGACTCACCGCCCATGAAGAGCGAGATGCCGACGATGCCCTCATTGCCCACCACGGCGATCTCGGCCGAAGCGCCGTTTTCCATCACGTAGAGCAGCGAGACGATGGAGGTGACCGGAAAGTACACGTGAGTGAGCGTGCCGCCCGATTCGTACAGCACCTGACCAAGCGGCATGTCAACCACTTCGAGCTGCGGCAACCAGCGTTTCCACTCCGCGCGCGGCAACGCGGCAAGCAGGTGGTTCTTTTTGGGGTCGGGTACGGCGGGTTTGGTGGGTTGGGTGGCCATGGCGTGCTCCGAGGCGGGTTCTGAAACTACCGTGGGCTGGCATGGCAGGAAAACTTCAAGTGTAGGCAACACATGGCATTTGCTGTGTTCGCTAGCGAACATAAGTGCGGCCCGTTACGTGCGCCAACGCACATACACGGCAGAGCCCCGCCGACGTAGTGTGGCGGGTTTTGGTGCTGCGTGTGCTGTTAATCGCGTCCGCTGGCCGACTACCGCGAAGGCCCGTTCGGCCGTGACACGTTCACGCCAAGGCGAGCGCCTTGTTCACGCTGACTTCTACACCAATGCCGCGGTAGCCGATGTAGTCGCACGTCGTGTTGAACATCGGCTCGCCGCTCACGCGGAACTGCTGCTTCGAGCCATCGGCATTGACCCGGCTGAACGCAAAGTCGAGGAAGGGCTTGCGCGAGGCGATGTTGGCCTGCAAGGCCTGCCGCTCGGCCTCTACCCAGCCGGTGACTTCATGCGGTCTGGTGTGGCCCAGAAAATCGGTGAAGCGCAGGCCCAGCATCTCTTGCACCGGCCCGGCCACCTTGGTGAAGTCGCCGGTCACGTTTTGCTCCCAGTACCAGTCGCAGGCCAGCTCGGTGAGTGCCCGGTAGCGGGCTTCGCTGGCGCGCAACTCGGCCGTGCGTTCGTCCACCGCCCGCTCTAGCCGCAAGTTGTAGTCGCCCAGCATCTTGTAGAGCAGGCGTACTTCCAGCATGTTGTGAATGCGCGTCTTGACCTCCACCAGGTCAAAGGGCTTGCTGATGAAATCTTTGGCGCCAGCCTGCAAGGCGCGCAGCTTGTGGCCCGGCTGGGCAGTGAGCACGAGGACAGGCAGGTAGCCACCGGTCAGGTCGGCGTTGAGGCTTTCCATCACCCGGAAGCCGTCCATGCCGGGCATCTGCAGGTCGAGCAGGATCAGGTCGTAGGCATGCTCACGGTGCAGCGCGCAGACATCGAACGGGTCCATCGTCGATGTCAGGTCGGTGTAACCGGCTTCACGCAGCACACGCTCCAGCAGCTGCACGTTGGCCGCCTGGTCGTCGACGATCAGGATGCGGGCTTCGAAAATGTCTTGGGGGCGGATCATGATGCTTCCTTCAGGTCGTTAACGCGGGTCGACTCCGCTTTGGCGAATGCCAGGGCGGCATCCAGCGTGTCGAGAAAGTCGCCGACCTTGATCGGCTTGGTGAGGTAACGGAAGAAGCCCGCAGCCAGGCCTTTTTCAATGTCGCGTTCCATGGCGTTGGCACTCAGCGCAATCACCGGAATGTGGGCCGTGGCCGGGTCGTCGCGCAAGATCTTCATGGCGTCGAAGCCGCTCATGCCAGGCAGGTTGATGTCCATCAAGATCAATTCAGGCAGCGAGGCCCGCGCCAGCTCAACACCGCGCGGGCCGTCGCGTGCGCTCAGCAAGCGCATGTCAGGCCGGCGTGCGAGCAGCCTCTCGATCAGCAGCAGGTTGGCCGGGTTGTCTTCGACACACAGCAGGGTGTGGACCGGGGCACCCGCCGCAACCGCCACCGGGGCAAGGGTCGCCAGGTCGGTGTGCTCGATGGCGGCAGGCGCCTGCGCCGCGTTCAGCTCGAACCAGAACACGCTGCCCACACCCACCGCGCTCTGCGCACCGATCTCGCCGCCCATCAGCTCGACCAGGCGCTTGCTCACCACCAGGCCGTTGCCAGTGCCTTCTTCGACACCCGATTCCTGGCCCAGGCGGTTGAACGGCTGGAACAGCTGGGCCAGCTTGTCGCTCGACAGCCCTTCACCGGTGTCTTGAATGCTGATGCGCAAACGCTGCGCCGAGGTCGTGCGGCAGGTCACCTCGACGCTGCCCCCCAGGCGGTTGTACTTGATGGCGTTCGACAGCAGGTTGATGATCACCTGCTTGACCCGCGTGCGGTCGGCGTAGACAAAAATGGCGCCCTCCAAAGGCGCGAAGCGCACCTGAATGCCCCCCTTGGTGGCTTGCGGCTCGATCATGGCCTGGCAATCGCCCAGCACCGCGGCCATCGGCATGGGCTCCAGCGACAGCGACAGCTTGCCCGACTCGATCAAGGCGAGGTCGAGAATTTCGTTGATCAGCTCCAGCAGGTACCAGCCGGCCTGAAGAATCTGGCCGATGCTTTCTTGCTGGGGTGCCGTGGGCGCGGGCGTGCCCGATTCCATCAGCTGGGCAAACCCCAGAATGGCGTTCAGCGGCGAGCGCAGCTCGTGGCTCATGCTGGAGAGAAAGTCAGACTTCGCGAGGTTGGCCTTTTCGGCCACGAGCTTGGCGCGGAACAGCTCGGCGTGGGTCTCTTGCAGGGCCTGGTCGAGCAGCTTGCGCTCAGCCTCGACTTGCTGGCGCGCGGTGTTGTCGGTGCCAATCAGCAGGTAGCCAATGATGGTGTCTTGGGCATCGCGCAGCGCGGTGACCGACACCACCGCCGGAAAGCGGCTGCCGTCTTTGCGGATGTAGGTCAGCTCGTAGATGTCTTCAATGCCGCGCGAGGCCTTGAACACCAGGGCCTGAAAGCCGGGTGTGATGACGGAGCCAACCTCTTCGCTCAGGGCCGTGGCACGGGCCACCAGCTCTTGAGGATCAGAGATGTCGGCCGGGGTGATGCGGTTCAACACGTCGACGGCTTGGTAGCCCAACATGCGCTCGGCGCCCACGTTGAAGATCTGGATCACGCCTTTTTCGTCGGTCGCGATGCTCGAAAAGTTGGCACTGTTGAGAATGGCGTCTTGCAAGGCCCCTGCCTTGAACAAGGCCCGCTGGCGCCGCAACTCGGTGGCAGCGGGTTCGGGGTTGATCTCATGGATTTGTGCGGTGTCGGGCATCCAGGTCTCGTGCAAGTCGAACGGCAAGCCGGCGATGCGCGCAGTAGGCGCAGATCAGCTCGGCAGCGAGGCGCAGAAACCTGCCCGCGAATGGTTGCGATCATCGCCAGGGTTTTCGCGGGCGTCTGTACGCTGGGTCACACTGCACCAGCCCGTGACGTCTTTTTTTTGGGCCTCAAGACGCGGGGCCAGCCCGGCCACGACGCAGGGGCACCGGCGTCAACTGCCGGCGTCTGTGCAACCCGTGCGTGTGCAGACCTTCCGTTGCGGGTCAGCGCGCGCCCACCTCTGCGTTGGCCTGCACCACGCTGTCTGTGCCAGACGGCGGGTTAAGTTCCATCAGGCAGCTGGCTCGTGACACTCGGCCCAGCAAGGCTTTGCAGCGCCAGGTGGCGTCTGCATGCGCCAGGACGGCGAGGCGGCGCTGCTCGCCCTGTCGCTCGATCGCGCGCACCACGAAGTAAAAGCCGACCAGCAGCCCCAGCACCGCAGTGGCCACAACGCCCCAGAGCCACGCCGGTGGCTTGAGCGGTGGCAGCGCAGAGGCGGCAAAGGTCAGGACGATGCCCGCCTGCAACTCGGGCACGTTGGCGCTCATCTTCGATTCCATGTCGGCTCCTGGGGTTGGCTGCCATCTAGCCAGACCGCGGAGTGCTGTTTGTGCGCCAGCACACAGACACCCCCTTGTCGGGTGCCACTCAACGTCTTATGTGCGAGATCGCACAGACCCCGGAATGGGCTGCCCCTACAACTGCCGGCTCACACATACCGCCGAGCGGCCCGCTCGCCAGAAAGAACACCATGAACTCGATTCGACGCCTCCTGCGACTGCCGTTTGGCTGGCTGCCCCTGGTACTGATTTCTTTTCTGGCGGGTTGCAATGGCGGCCTCGACCCGGTGCTGGGCACACCCGGCGCCGGCCTCGCGCCGACCATCAGCGCCACCTCGCCGGCCAACAGCACACCCGCTGTCACCGGCGTGGCCACCAACAGCCGCGTGCTGGTCACCTTTGCTCAACCGATGGCGCCAGCGACCCTCACCACCAGCAGCTTCACGCTGGCCTGCCCGGCCGGCACACTCGTGGCCGCAAGCGTCAGCTACGACGCCACCACCCAGGTCGCCACGCTGACGCCCACCACAGCGCTCACCCCCAACACGCTGTGTGTGGCCACCGTGACGACGGCCGCCCAGAACGCAAATGGCTTGCCGCTGTCGAGCAACTATTCGTGGAGCTTCACGACCGCCGGCTCTGCCGACGCCACACGCCCGACCGTGTCGGTCACGACACCCGCCAACGCAGAGCCTGCCGCGCCGAACAACACGCGGGTCAGTGCTTCGTTCAGTGAAGCGATGAACCCCACCACGATCACCGGCACAAGCTTCACGCTGACCAACACCACGCTGGGCACCGCCGTGGCGGGCACGGTGAGCTACTCGG
>JBBRFR010000292.1:0-5217 GCA_038241485.1 Burkholderiales bacterium | reverse complement strand
GGTCGGCGGAAATCAGCTGCTCGTAGACCAGGCCTGCGTCGTTGTTGAGCTTCCACGACCAATCGGCCGGGTCAAGCGACTGGGCGTTGAGCGGGTACATCAGCGTGCCGATATTCAGCGCGCCGCCGGGCTGGGGTTTCTCGACGGCTGGGGTCTGGGCAGCAGCCCAGGCAGGTGACAAGGCCAGCGCAGCGGCCACAAACAATGAGGAACGGGTCACACCAACTCCTTGAAGCTCACCGATGAAGTCGCTGATAGTAAAAATGTTCTTTACTAAAAGCGCCCCGGGGAGAACCCGCACAGCCACGCGGGCAACGCGGCTGCGCCTTGCGCGCCTTCTTCGCGGCCCGCCCGTCGTCAAAGCCCGACTGGCCTTCAGCGGCGCCTCGCGCAGCAGGAGTGGTACAACCGTGGCCCGCCGTCATCTCATCGATGCGAAGGCGGCATTCACCACTCCAACCACCATGAGGTTCACATGAGCGCAGACAAAGACCGTGCCGTCCGCAGGCAAAAGCAAAAACGGGCGAAAGACTTGAAGAAGCAAGACCGCCCGCAGCCGGCCAAGAAGGCCGCGGCTTAAAGCCGTCACAGCGTCACTCCCGCCTCGGGCGGGGGTGACGCGGGGTGTCAGGCCGGGACGGCCCGCACCACGTATTGCAGCGGCAGCGCATCGGCCACCGCCTGCTCGGGCGAGACGCCCAGGGCCTCGGCCATCATGCGGATCGCCGGTAGCGCTTTTTCGCGGCCCGGCTCGTTGAAGATGCGCGGCTTGCCAGCATCGATGCGAAAGCCGGCGTTCTGGAACATCTCCAGCAAGGTCACGCGGGTGAACCAGCGCAGGTGGGTGCGGTCCATCAGGCCGCCGTCGGTGTAGCGGAAGTCACCCACACTCAAGCGGGCCTGCAGGCTCCAGTGCTGCGCATTCGGCACGCTGGCCACGATGCAGCCATCGGCCGGCATCACCTTGCGAATGCGTTCCAGCATGCGCCACGGGTCGCGCAGGTGCTCGAGCACATCACCAAACACCCAGCAGTTGCGGCTGGAGAGCTCGGCCAACTCGTTGTCAGACATGCCTTCAACGTCAAGCGCCATCACCTGGCTGCAGTGGCGGCGGGCGATCTCGGCGGCCTTGGGGTCGAACTCGATGCCCCAGTAGTCGCTGTCGGGATGAGTGGTCTTGAAGGCCTGCGCCAAGGCGCCGGTGCTGCAGCCCACTTCGAGAACCTTGGTGGCGGTGGCGGGCATCAGCGCCAGCAGGTCGGGGTTGTAAGAGCCGGCCCGGGCAGCGGCAGCCGCGGCATCACTCGCGCGCTTGGCGGCCATCTCGGCCATCCACTCTTCGAGGTGGTAGCCGCCGGTGGCGGTGCTGGTGCCCTTGCCGATGTGGTCGATGAAGATCTTCTGCGTGCCCATCAGCACGTCGTTGGCGCACCACTCGAGGTTGCGCAGCAGCTCAGACTTGCCGGCATCGTGCAGCGCGCGCATCGGCGCCACCATCGGGGCGCCGTGCTTGATGGGCATCGGCCATTGGCGCATCACTTCCACGTTGCACAGCATGCAGGGCGGGTGCAGGTAGGCGATGGCGCCATAGGCGTATTCGGTGTCGAAGCCATCGCGGTTGACATAGGCCACACCACCGGCGCCGTAGTCGCCGGGCTGCAACACGGCCATCAGCGCTTCGATGAAGCCTTCTTTCAGCACCACGATGTCGGTGTCCATGAAGAGCACCGGGCCCGAGAGGTTCAGGTTCTGGATCGCCCAGGCCAGGCCGGGGCCGTGATGGATGTTGTATTCCATCGCGTGCAGATGCACGTTGTCAAAACCCGCCACCACCTCGCGAATTTTCGCGAGCAACTCGGGCTCGGAGCCGTCGACGATGTGAATCGGGTTGCGGTAGAGCTTGCGAAACGAGGCCAGCAGGCCCAGCAGCAGCTCGGGCGAGTTGTAGGAGACGGTGACGACTGGAATGTCATGGGGGTTCATTGGAGTTCCTTCGTGCTGCGCACTCCGGTATGCGCCCTTGGGGCGGCCCGGCGTGCTCATGGCTGTGCCTGGTTATGCAGATGCGGCAAGGGGTTGCGGCGCGCTGTCTTTGACGCGGCCCACGATGCGGCAGGGATTGCCGGCGACGATGCTCATGTCGGGCGCTTCGAAGTTGGGCGTGACCACGGTGCCGGCCGATATCACGCAGCCGTTGCCGATGCGCGCGCCTTTGAGGATGGTGACCCGCGAGCCGATGAACACGTCGTTGCCGATGCGCACTGGGCGCGGGGTGTTGTCGGGTTGGGTGCGGTGGGGCAGCTCCAGCTGGTGCGAGTTGCTGTCCATCACGTGCAGCTCGGGGCCGACCAGGCAGCGCTCACCGAAGGTGATGCTCGCCCCTTCAGAAATGAGCACCGCCTTGTTGTTGAACACCGTGCCGGGGCCGATCTCGATGCACGAGTCGGGCGTGCGCGATTCGACGTAGGTGCAGCCGTAGCTGTTGGGCGAGCGTGGCACGCCAAACACCGCGGTGGTCGACAGGCGGATGCGGCCCATGCCTTTGAACACCGTTGGCGTGATCACGTTGATGGTCTTGCGGCCTTCGCCAAACACTTCAATGCGCGCCTTGTTGGAGGTGTGGAAAAAGAACTGGATCAACAGCCCGCGGACCATGGTCTCCAGATCCATCGGCTGGCTCTTCAAGACCCGCGCGGTCAGGCGATCGAACAAGGCATTCATGCTGATCCTTAAAAGTCGTGGCGGCGCAAAAACGCGTGCCAGATCTCGATGAATGACGCTTCGGCCAACTCGTCGCCGGCTGCCATCTTGGGCAGCAAGGCGATGAAGGGCAGCATGTCTTGCTGGCTGCCATAGCGCTGCGCCATGGCCTGCGCGAGGGTGGCAAAGGCTCCCCTCGCCTGCTCGGCGTTGTATTTACCGATGCGCTGGCCGCCCATCACCAGGGCCACGTAGCCCAGGTGCGCGCCCTTCATGTAGGGCCCGAAAAATTTCGACGAATTGCCCGAGACGCTGGTGCGAAAGAAACCCAGGTGGTCTTGCAGGTAGCCCACGGGCGCCAGCAGGCTGGCGGCCATGAAGGCGCCCAGGTCCCACAGGCCGCAATACGAAATGCCACCGAACTCGGGCTTCATCAGCACCGGGGCGGTCTCGGCGCGGAAGACCGCGTTGGAAAACTCACCGAACCAGTTTTTGCACTCGATGGCGGTGGTCATGAACACCAGGCCATCGTCGAGGGTGACGATGCGGTTGGCGTGGTTCGCCACGGCCAGCGGCACCGGCTGGCCACCAATCGGCTGGCCGTGTTCGTCGGCCGTCCAGCGGCGGCTGACCGAGCACGAAAGCCGGGTCGAGGCGTGCACGATCAGGTGGCGCTCGTAAAACTCGGGGTAGCACACGTCGTCGTCGAGCATCAGGTGAAAGAGCTCGGAGCGCTGGTTCCACACGCTCAGCAGGTGCAGCATGTTGGCGTAGCCCCCGCCCTTGCGCGGGCCTTCCACGCACTCGATGTCGAGCCCCGCGCGCAGCGGGGCCATCTCGTTCGAAAACAGCGCGGCACGAAACTCGCCGTTGGGGCTGTCGTCAGAAAAAATGATCTGGCGCGCAGGCCGCGTCTGCAGGCGCAGGCACTGCAGCAGCTCGGTGAGGTAGTTCGGCTTGTACGCCGGGATCAGCGTGGTGATGTGCATGCTCAGGCGGCGACCGTGGACTCAACGGGTTCAGCCATCTCGGCCAGAACACGCCGCACCGCGGCAATCACCTGCTGCGTTTGTTCGGGCGTTTGTGTCGGGCCGATGGGCAGGCTCAGCACCTGCGCATGCATGGCTTCGCTGATCGGCAGGTCACCGGCGTGGATTCCGAGCGTGGCATACGCTGGCTGCAGGTGTGGGGCCACCGGGTAATGGATCATGGTCGCCACACCGAGCGCGGCCAGGCGCTTGGCCAGCTCGTCGCGCCTGGGGTGGCGCACCACGAACAGATGCCACACAGGGCTGTGACCGGCGGGCACGAAAGGCAGGCCGAGGTCGAGCCCGGCAAAGCCTTGCAGGTAGGTCTGTGCGATGGCGGCACGGGCCTGGTTGCCAGCGTCGAGCAGGGGCAGCTTGGCGCGCAACAAGGCGGCCTGCAGCTCGTCGAGCCGCGAGTTGTAGCCGATGACTTCGTTGTGGTACTTGACCCGCGAGCCATAGTTGCGCAGCACGCGCAGGCGCTCGGCCAGGGCTGCATCGTTGGTGGTGATGGCGCCGCCGTCGCCGATGGCGCCGAGGTTCTTGCCGGGGTAGAAGCTCCAGGCCACCACGTCGCCGTGGCCGCCCAGGCGCTTGCCGTGGTACAGCGCGCCGTGGGCCTGGGCGCCGTCTTCGAGCACACGCAGGCCGTGCTTCTTGGCGATGGAGAGGATGGGCAACATGTCGGCCGCCTGGCCATACAGGTGCACCGGCAAGATCACGCGCGTGCGCGGCGTGATGGCCGCTTCGATCAGCGCGGGGTCAAGGTTGAAAGTCCGTGTGTCAGGCTCCACCGGCACGGGCGTGGCGCCCACGTGGCTCACCGCCAGCCAGGTGGCGATGTAGGTGTTCGACGGCACGATGACTTCATCGCCCGGGCCCACATCCATCGCACGAAGAGCCAGCACCAGGGCGTCGAGCCCGTTGGCCACGCCCACACAGTGCGCCGCGTCGCAATAGCTCGCGTACTCGGCCTCGAACTGGGTCACTTCGCTGCCCAGGATGTACCAGCCGGAATTGATGACCCGGTCGAAGGCTTCGCGCAGCGCGTCTTGCTGCTGCAACTGGATGGCCTTGAGGTCGAGGAAGGGAACGTGGTTCATGGTCTGAGGGGCCTCAGTCTTGAAGGGGTCAGTTTTGGATCGGGTAGACGTGGCGGGCGTAGTCACCACGCACCACCGAATGGGCCGGCACGTCTTTGGCGACCAGCGCGCCGGCGCCGACCATGGCGCCCTCGCCGATGGTCACGCCGGGCAAGATCACAGCGGCGGCACCAATGGAGGCACCCGCCTTCACGACCGTGCGCGCAAACGCCTCGGGGTACTGCTTGGAGCGCGGGTAGCGGTCATTGGCAAAGGTGACGTTGGGGCCGATGAAGACGTTGTCTTCGAGCGTGAGCCCGTCCCAGAGGTAGTTGCCGCACTTGATGGTGACGTTGTCACCCAGCACCACATCGTTTTCGATGAAACAGTGGCTGTTGACATTGCAG
>JBBRFR010000291.1:0-5231 GCA_038241485.1 Burkholderiales bacterium | reverse complement strand
ATGCACCCCGCGCAGCGCCAGCGCCACGCCTACCAGCACCGGCGGATGGATGATGTACACCGTGTAGGCGCGTCGCGCGAGCCCGGCCCACAGCGGGGTGAGGGTGGCGAAGCGCCGCTGAAACCGATCCAACAGCATGAGGATCAGCCCCCAGGCCACGAAGGGTTCCCAAAACGCCTCGAAGACCGCGTAGTTCGGAATGTGTGCAAGGTAGACGATGGGCAGTACCGGCAGCGCGACATAGGCCACGCGTCGCCAGTTGCGCACGAGGGCAGGCGGCAGGCACTCCAGCCATAACGATCTCGCCGCGAGACAGCCGAATGCGAACAGCAGCACGTAGCTCGCAAAGTAGCCCAACTGCAGCCCCCACACATTCACGCCCACCGGCCACCACAGGCGCAGGGCCAGTGCACCGGCGCCTGTTGCCACGGCGCCGATGGCGATTGCGGTGCCGAACGGCCACGGGCGCGGCGCACCTTGAGGCTTGCGCGGCCACAAGCGCAGCCACAGCACCGTGGCCAGCGAGAAGATCAGCAAGGCCTGCGCGAACCACAAGGGGCCATTCTCAAAGTGGCCTTCGCGCCACAGGTCAAGCAAGGTGTCGATGAAGGGCTGGGCGCGAGAGGTCTGGGCCAGCGCAATCGTCATCGGCCCCAGCACCCAGCCGAAGAACAGCAGCGGCAGCCCGAGCCGCACGAAGCGGCCGAGCAGGTAGCGCCGCGGCCCCTTTTGTTCAATCGCGGCCGGCGTGTAGTACCCCTGCCAGCAGAAAGAAGAGCCCCATGAAAAAGGACTGGTTCACCGTGCAGAAGAACACCAGCAGCTGCGATGACAGGGCTGCGCTGGTCGGCAGCTCGCGGTAGAACCAGCCGCCGATGGCGCCGTAGGTGAGGGCCGTGTGGTGCAGCACCACCAACACCGTGAGAAAGGCACGCAGGGCGTCGAAACCTGCGTTGTGCGAAACCCTATGCAAGGCCGGTGGTGTTCGGTCCATTGTTTGTTGCCGCGCTGCGGCCCCCTCCCTTTGCCGGACATTGCGGGCGAGCGCATTGTTGCCGCAAACCCTGCGTCAGGTGGGCCGCATCGAGCCCGCGCTGTGGGACGATATGGCCGAACTCGTACTCACCTGACCGCCATGCCCGAGACCGCCGCGCACACCGTTTCCAGCCCCTGCATCAACGTCTGCCGCATGCACGAGACCAGCGGCCTGTGCGCAGGCAGCCTTCGCACGCTGGACGAGATCGCCACCTGGGGTGTGATGGGTGACGACGCCAAGCGGGCGGTCTGGGTGTTGATCGAGCAGCGCAAATCTGCCACCGCCACATCAGCCACATCCACCACACCATGAAGCACCTGCGTTTCACCTTCGATGTGATCTCGCCATACGCCTACCTCGCGTTCGAGCGCCTGCCGCAGGTCTTGCAAGGTGTGAGCCACGCGGTGAGCTACCAGCCGGTCGTGTTGGCTGGCCTGTTGCAGCACTGGGGCCAGAAGGGCCCGGCCGAGATCGCGCCCAAGCGTGATTGGACGTATCGGCAGGTGATGTGGCTCGCGCACCAGCTCGGCACCCCGTTTCAGATGCCTGCGCAGCACCCCTTCAACCCAGTGGCCTTGTTGCGCCTCAGCCTGGCCTGCACACCCGCGGGCCTCACTCCCAACCGCTGGGTGTGCGAGCAACTGCTGCACCATGTGTGGCGCGGTGGTGGCGCCGATGCGGCCGATGTGAACCGGCTCGCCGCCCTCACGCAGCGGCTCGCACCCACGCGCGACCCGGCCAGTGCCGAGGTGAAAGACGAGCTCAAGACAGCCACCGCAGAGGCCGCTGCGCGTGGGCTCTTCGGTGTGCCCACGGTCGAGGTCGACGGCCGCCTCTTCTGGGGGCTCGATGGCCTGGAGATGTTGTCGGCCCACCTGCGTGATGACCCATGGTTCAGCGGGCCCACGTGGGACGACGCCGCACGCCTGCCCATCGGCGTTCAGCGTCGCCCCTGACCGCGCCTGGTGTGAAGAACCTTCGTTCGGCAACGAGCCGGTCAGCCCTCAGGGTTGTGCCGGCTCGTTTGTTTCTGGGTGGGGGGATTCTTGCAGCTGGGCGAGGCAGGCCCTGCACAGGCAACTGCGGTACTGCTCACGCAGCCGCTGTGTCGTGGCCGCCGAGAGCGTGAACGCGCCGCACGGGCAGGCTGTGGTGGGGTCGTTGGCCCCGCAGTGAAACGCCTGGCCGCAGCGAGGGCAGCCGGCGTTGGGGGCGTTCACTTCAAGCGCGGCGGCGGCGGGCTAGCACCGCCGTGGCCAGCGCCAGGCCACTCAGCCAGGCCCAGCCGAGGGCGCCACCGCCGTCGTCACCGCCACCACCGCTGGCGGGTGGGGGTGTGGGTGTGGGTGTGGGTGCGCCGACCTGGCCGCTGAGCGGCACGGCGCGGGTGAAGGTGGTCATGGAGCCACCGACACGCATCGTGAGATTCAACGAGGCCGTGTAGGCCGCGGTGTCGGGCGCCGAGAAGCGCACCGAGACGCGGCACGTGTTGGTCGTGAGCAGGCTGCTCGCAGGCAGGGTCTGCGTGTTGCAGCTGTCGGCCGTGGGCGTGAACCGGGCGGCGCCAGAGCCGGTGATGGTGACGCCGGTGATGGTCAACGTGCCGCTGGTGATGGAGTTGCTGAGATCCACCGGCTGCGACAGCGTGTTGGTGTTGATCGCGCTGGCCGTGAAGCTGAGCTGGGCCGCGCTGGTCTTGGGTGTGTCGGCGAGGTAGGCCGCGATGTTGCTGATTTGCTCGCTGCTCAACTGGTTGTACTGACCCATGACCCCGCCATAGTTGCCGCCGATGGCGGCGCCCAAGCGGGACATGGACCGGGCGAAGCTGACGTCGGTGAAGATGGGGGTTGATGCGGTGCTGCCGGTGGCGATGCGGTTGCGGCGCTCTTGCGCGTTGTGGCAATTGGTGCAGTTTCCCAGCGCCCCGATCCCCGATTCGTTGGAGGTGTCGTTGAACAGCAGTCGACCGCTGACCGGATTTCCCGAGGTCTGCGCCACGCTGGGCGCCGCCCACAGCGCCAGGCAGGCAAGCGCGGCTGCGGTTAGAAGCCAACGGGTGGGGATGCGTTCAAGAAAGTTCATGGCATGAGAGGGGCGCGCGCCGCGGAATTTGCGGATGTTGCATTTCATCGCGTTGCCTCGCGCGTGGGGGCGCGAGGTTGTTACGCTATGTGTAACTAGGCCATGCGCCCATTGCGCGGCCTGCGCGCGAGAACTTGGGCCTTGCGTGCGATGTTTGGCAGGGTGCAGCCGGTCGGCCGCGATGCGACCCGCCGCCCAGGATGCGTCTGCTTACCAGCAGTGGCAAGCCACCAACGATGGCTTGCCACCGGCCAGGGCGGGCTCAAGCTTGGCTGAAGAGCCCCTTGTGCTGGTTGCGCAGCTGGTTTTTCAGCACCTTGCCCATGGCGTTGCGAGGCAACTCGCTCACCACGTAGACCCGCTTGGGTACTTTGAAATTGGCGATGCGGTTTTTCAGGTTTTGCACGATGGCCGCGTCGTCGAGCGTGGCGCCGGGTTTGGCGACCACCACGGCCACGCCGGCTTCGCCGAAATCGGGGTGGGGCACGCCGACCACCGCACTTTCGGCCACGCCGGGCATCTCGTTGATGAAGCCTTCGATCTCGGCCGGGTAAACGTTGTAGCCGCCCGAGATGATGAGGTCTTTGCTGCGCCCGACGATGCTCACGTAGCCGTCGGCATCAACACGGCCCACGTCGCCGGTCTTGAACCAGTCGTCGGCGGTGAACTCTTCCTTGGTCTTTTCGGGCATGCGCCAATAGCCGGCAAACACATTGGGGCCGCGCACCTGAATGCCGCCCACTTCGTTTGTGGGGCAAGGCGCGCCTGCGTCGTCGCACACCCTCAAGCCCATGCCGGGCAATGCGAAGCCGACGGTGCCGCCGCGCCGTTCGCCGTCTTCGGTGCGATACGGGTTAGAGGTGAGGATGGTGGTCTCGCTCATGCCGTAACGCTCGACGATGGTGTGGCCGGTGCGCTCACGCCATGCGTTGAAAGTTTCAATCAGCAGCGGTGCCGAACCGGCGAGAAAGAGTCGCATGTTCTGGCAGGTTTCACGCGTGAGCCCGGGCTCGGCGAGCATGCGCACATAGAGCGTGGGCACGCCCATGAACACTGTCGCACGCGGCAGCTGCGCCACCGCCGTTTTGGCGTCGAACTTCGAGAGCCAGATCATCTGGCTGCCGTTGATCAGCGCACCCTGCGCGGCGACGAAGAGGCCGTGCACATGGAACAGCGGCAAGGCGTGGATCAGCACATCGCCGCCGCGCCAACCCCAGTACGCCTTGAGCGTCAGCGCGTTGCTCAGGATGTTGCCGTGGGTCAGCATCGCGCCCTTGCTGCGCCCTGTGGTGCCGCTGGTGTAGAGGATGCAGGCGAGGTCATCGCTTTGGCACTGCGCCGGTGTGTGTTGGTCGCTGTGGTGCGCGGCGCGCTCTAACAGGCTGCCGCTGCGGTCTTCGTTGAGCGTGAACACATGCGTGGTGCCGGCCTTGAATGCAATCTGGCTGACCCAGCCGAAGTTCTTGCCCGAGCACACCACCACCGCCGGCTCGGCGTTGCCGATGAAGTACTCAATTTCGACCGCCTGGTAGGCGGTGTTGAGCGGCAGGTACACGTAGCCGGCGCGCAGCACCGCCAGGTAGAGCATCAGCGCTTCGACCGATTTTTCAGTCTGCACTGCCACGCGGCTGCCGGCCGGCAGGTTCAGCGAGCCGAGCAGGTTGGCCAGCATGGCGGTGGCGCGCTCGAGGTCGCGCCAGGTGTAGGTAGCAGGCGGGCCGTCGGCGCATTCGATGGCCACGCTGTCGAGGTCGTGCGGGAAGTTGCCGCGCAGTGCGGCAAAAAGGCTTTGGTTCATGAGTGCGGTGCTGTTCAGATCATTCGAGCTTGGCGCCGGAATGTTTCACCACCTCGGCCCAGCGTTTGACTTCGCTGCTGACGAACTTGCCGAACGCGTCACCGTACAGGTCGGGCGTGTCGGTGCCGAGCGCTTTGGCCATCTCGGCGCGCATGGCTTGGATCAACTCTTTCGGTGTGTCCTTGGGCGCCCACAGGCCGTACCCGGTGGCTAAACCGCCTTCGATGCTGGTGGACACCTCGGGGAAACCAGGGGCGCGTTTTTCAGCCGCCACCGCCACCGCCTGCGCCTTGATGCACCCACCCTTGATGTGCG
>JBBRFR010000290.1:0-5246 GCA_038241485.1 Burkholderiales bacterium | reverse complement strand
CAAGGCCTTCAGCTTCTGCGCGGCCACGCCGGCGTCGACCAAGGGCGGCAGGCGCAGGCTCAACTTGAAGGCGGTGTAGGGGCGCAGCACGTTGCCGGCGTCTTTCATCGTCGGAAAGCCGTCGACGCCGGTCACGCTCAGCGTGGGCTTCCAGCTGCGGTTGATGAGCGACTGCAGCGGGTCGGTGGTGGTGGGCAGCGTGGGGCCACCATCGGCGCCGCAGGCCCAGGGGAAACGTTTCCAGGCTTCGTCGCCCAAGATCTGCGCCGTGGCGCGCGCCTGCGTCACGCGATCGGCCGGCATCTCACAATGAAAGGCCTGCGGCAGCAGCTCGCCGGTGTGGCTGTCTTCAAGCCGGTCAAGCACCTGGCGCAGGATGCGAAAGCTCGACGGCACCAAGCCGCTCGAATCGCCCGAGTGCACCCCCTCGGTGAGGATCTCCACCTTGAGCGTGCCGGTCACGTTGCCACGCAGGCTGGTGGTGAGCCAGAGCTGGTCATAGTTGCCGGCGCCGCTGTCGAGGCAGACCACCAGGCTCACGTTGCCGAGGCGGTGTTTCAGCGCATCCACGTAGGCGGGCAGGTCGAAGGAGCCACTTTCTTCACAGCTTTCGATCAGGCCCACGCAGCGCGGGCGCGCAATGCCTTGTGCGTCTAGCGCGAGGATGGCGGTGAGCGAGGCGTAGACAGCGTAACCATCGTCGGCACCGCCGCGGCCATAGAGCAGGCCGTTTTCGTATTTGGGCGTCCACGGCCCAAGGTCGTTGCGCCAGCCGTTGAACTCAGGTTGTTTGTCGAGGTGGCCGTAGAGGCAGATGGTGTCTTGGCTGCCGGCTTTGGTGGCCGGCACCTCGAAGAAGATCACCGGCGTGCGCCCGGGCAGGCGGATCACTTCGAGCTTGAGCCCCGCCACTTTTTTGCCTTCGACCCAGGCGGCGGCGTCGCGCACCACCTTGTCGATGTGGCCGTTCTTTTCCCAATCGGCATCGAACATCGGGCTCTTGGCCGGAATGGTGATGTACTGAGTGAGGGCGGGGACGATCTCCTCGTCCCAAGTGCGGTTGGCAAAGGCCGCGATCGCGGTGGCTTCGTCGGGCTGGATCGGTTGCTGCGGGTCGCGTGCGTTCATGTCGACTCCTTCGTGGGGAAGGGTCAGTTTAGAGCGAGCGTCGAGGCCACCAACAAAAAGCTATTGCGAGAAGAAGACTTACCTGAATAACACGCCGAGAGATCGCGGTCGGAGGGGTCGATTTGTGGGCCGGACTTGATGCGAAGACCTCTGGCTGCGCGAAAGTACAGCCAGCCCTCAACTTTCCGAGAACATCGCGTGAACGCTCGCGATATGCTCGAAAGGAGGCTTGTTGCTTTCTCTCTCGGAACACGCGCGATTTCGCGTGCATTCAGAGATCGAGTTCCACGATGAGCGAGAAGAGGCGCGCCGCTACGTTGAGACCTGCGCAAGTCCGGCACCTGCGAGCTACGCGGACAACAAGCCATCAGCCCGAGCGCGACGCTCTTGTGCTTCTGTTGGGTCTAACCTGCGCAATGAGGGTCACCGAGATTGCGCGCGTGCTTATCTGCGACCTGTTGCTCCCGTCCGGCATGCTGCGCAAGGAAGTGTCCCTTCGAGCGCCGATCACCGAGGGGTGCCGGCAGCGCTGCGTCTTCATCACCCACCAACTTGTCATCGACGCACTCGATCTCTACATCGAGCATCGCTGGGCAGAAGGCCTCGGCACCGAGCTGGCCCGGGCGATGTACCGCGGCCTTTCACCGGAGACGACGTTGATCCTGAGTCACAAAGGCTCTTCGTTCGCGTTAACCAACAAGCGCCGCACTTTGGTCGGAGGCGAGGTCGAAGACTACTGGGCATGCGACGCGCTGCAGCAGCACGTCTCACGTCTATATCGAGACGCAGGCCTGCATGACTGCTCAAGCCATTCTGGCCGCCGTACCTTCGCGACTCGGTTGGTAGGCCAAGGGCATGACATTGAGGTGGTTCAGCGACTTCTTGGCCACGCGCATCTTGACCACACGGATGACTACCTCGACGTGAACGCTGCAACCATCGCAGAGATGTTCACGATGGCGCTGTAGAGCCCTTCTCTGGAGTTTTGTGAAAGCTACAACAAGCTGCTCAGATGCTTGGCTTGGTGAGTCGATCAGCTTCGCGCTTGCTTAGAGATTTGAGCGCGGCAATGGCAACGAGGTACCTGTCCTGTGGCTTTGCCTTGCCGGCCTCCCACTTGTAGATCGACAACTGGGACGCCCCCACAAGAACGCCGCATTCTTTGGCCGTTAGGCCCAGCCGTTGCCGTTGAGCCGCCAGCGCTTTGGCGCTGAACTTGTGAGTGGATGGCGGTAAGGCCTCGGTGGGCGGTTTGGCTGGGCGCGGGCTTGCCTTGGCCAGGCGCCGGACTTCTTTCTCCAAATCGGCGATGCGCCGCTTCATTGACGCGGTCTCTGAACGCGCTGCAGTCAGTGTTTTCTTAAGCGCAGTGACTTCGGATCGAAGTTCTTTGCGGGCGATGCGGGTGATCTCGCTCTTGAGTAGGGTGGCAAGGTTTGGCATGTGGCGATTGTGGCGCGCGTGCGAGGTTGGTCTTGGCACCAGTACGCGACCGACTCAGAAGCTGCCGGTGGCGACATGCAGCGGACGGCCACGACCGGGCGCTGGCGAAGGTCGGCCTTCGGGCAGTTGCATCTTTCCAGCCCATTGACGCGCTCGGCCCTGAACACCCCCCACAGCGACAAGCACTCGCAAAATCGGCTCTGCCTAAACCGTCGTGCTTTTGGTGCAGGGTGCACGCCTCGCTGGCCACGACCTCCCCGACCAGCGCCATGGCGCAGCGGTGGGCGGCCCCGGCCGGGCTCACACGCGGGTCAAGGCGAGACGCGGTTGGCGGTGGCGAGTGCAGGTTCGTCCTTTCGAGGTTCGCCGTGGGTGGGGGAGGCAAGCCAAGCGTCAACCCGGCACGAACTGGAAGTTGAACGACGGCATGAAGCCGCTGTAGCTACCGGCGCTGCGCTGGTTCTGGCCTGGCGCGGGCAGCACCTGCCACAGGTTGGTGTCCAGGAACTGCTCCGGCCCGCCGTTGCGGCGCCAGGTGCCGGGGATCGGCACGTTCGGCGCCAGCACCTGCAATGCAATCTGGTCATTGAAGGCGATCGTCGTGGTGTCCAGCAGCGGCGGTCGGGGCGTGAAGCCGATCGGGAAGTTCAGCGCGACCGTGGTGTCGGCATTGGCCTGCGGCGTGAAGGGCGACCTCTGCGCCGGGTGCTGAGTGGTTTCATGCACGGCCAGGCCGGCGCCACCTTGCTACACCGGAGAAACCCGCCATCCTCGGGTTTCTATCCCTTGGGATGGCGACACACGCCGGGCGCACCCGTACTGTTCGTGCCAGCCGGTGCCCGGCTTGTACAACGAGTGGAGACGACGTGATGTTCGACTATGTGATCGCCGGCGGTGGGTCTGCCGGTTGCGTGCTGGCAGCACGCCTGAGCGAAGACCCCGATGTGCGGGTGTGCCTGCTTGAGGCGGGGCCGCCTGACCGCCACCCCTTCATCCACATCCCGACGGGACTGCTCTGGATGATGCGCAGCAAGGTGCTGAACTGGCGCTTCTACACGCGCCCCGAGCCGCACCTCGACGGCCGCCGCCTGTACTGGCCGCGCGGCCGCACGCTCGGCGGCAGCGGATCGAGCAACGCGATGCTCTACACGCGCGGCCACTCGAGTGACTACGACGGCTGGGCGGCGCTCGGCAACCGCGGCTGGTCGTACCGCGATGTGCTGCCCTACTTCAAGCGCGCCGAGAACCACGAGCCCGGCGGCAACGAGTACCACGGCGTGGGCGGCCCGATGAACGTGGCCGACCAACGCAGCCCCAACGTGCTCACCCGCACCTTCGTGGAGGCGGGTGTGCAGGTCGGCATTCCACACAGCCGCGACTTCAACGGCGCCGACCAAGAAGGCGTGGGCCTGTTCCCGGTCACGCAGAAGAACGGCCGCCGCTGGAGCCAGGCACGCGGTTACCTCGCGCCGGCGATGAAGCGCCCCAACCTCACGGTGGTCACGGGTGCGCACGTCACGCGTGTGCTGTTCGAGGGCCAGCGCGCGGTGGGCGTGGCGTACCGCCAGAACGGCCAGACCCAGCAGGTGAGCGCGCGCCGCGAGGTGATCCTCTCGGCCGGCGCAGTGCAGAGCCCGCAGATCCTCATGCTCTCGGGCGTGGGTGATGCGGCCGCGCTGCGCGACAACGGCATCGACGTGGTACGCGACCTGCCCGGCGTGGGCAAGAACCTGCAGGACCACCTCGACGTGCTGGTGGTGCATACCTGCACCAAGCCGGTATCGGGCGGGCTCACGCTGCGCACGTTCGCGCTCGGGCTGTGGGAGTTCGCCCGCTACCTCACGCAGGGCAAGGGGATGCTCACCGTGGTCGGCGCCGAAGGCTGCGGCTTCGCCAAAAGCTCGCCCGACCAGCCGATCCCCGACGTGCAGTTCCATTTCAACCCACTGCGGCTGTCGAACCACGGCCTGGATTTAGGCTTTCTCTTCGGCGAGGGCTACTCGCTGCACGTATGCAACCTGCGGCCCAAGAGCCGCGGCGAGATCCGCCTGGCAAGCCGCGATCCGTTTGCGCCGCCCGACATCCACGCCAACTACCTGAGCGACCCCGCGGACATGGAGACCATGGTCGACGCCGTGAAGCTGGCCCGCAAGGTGCTTGCCGCGCCCGCCTTCGACCCCTACCGCGGCGTCGAACTGCACCCCGAGTCGCCCTGCACCACCGACGACGACATCCGCGCCTTCATTCGCCGCCACGCCAGCACCATCTACCACCCGGTGGGCACCTGCAAGATGGGCCACGACCCGATGGCGGTGGTCGACGACGAGTTGCGCGTGCACGGCCTGCAGGGCCTGCGCGTGGTCGACGCGTCGATCATGCCGCTGCTGGTGGGCGGCAACACCAACGCACCGACGGTGATGATCGCCGAGAAGGCGAGCGACTTCATCAAGCGCGACCGCGTCGGCCAGGGCGGCGCGCCGATCCGGGCGATCGAGCCGCGCGCAGCCAGCACGTTCAGCGGGGCGAATGCCCCGGTGAACGAGCCGGTGTCGGTGTTGATGGTTCCCCAGCGCTGAGCGCGGCGGTCGGCCATGGAGTTCGACATCATCGTCGTCGGCGCGGGGCTGGCCGGCTGCACCTCGGCCATTCTGTTGGCCCAGCAGGGCTGTCGGGTC
>JBBRFR010000289.1:0-5323 GCA_038241485.1 Burkholderiales bacterium | reverse complement strand
CGAGTGGGTACAGCGCCGCCTCGACCCGTTCGCCCTGAGCAGGGACTGAGCTTGTCGAAGGCCCGTGCGTCGAAGGGCTGGTGAGCGAAGCCACCTTGCGAGCAGGGCTTCGACAGGCTCAGCCCGAACGGGGGGTCGGGGATATTTGCCCACTCGAAATTCAACAGAGGCCAAAGTGATTTAATCCAGGCAGTCCACATACTGCTCTGGAATATGAACTTGCACCAGTTTCGGTTTGTCCAAGAGGCGGTTCGGCGCGATCTGAACCTGACCGAAACCGCCAAGGCCTTGTTCACCTCGCAACCCGGCATCTCCAAAGCCATCCTGGAGCTGGAAGGCGAGCTGGGGGTCGACATCTTTGCCCGCCACGGCAAACGCCTGCGCCGCGTCACCGAGCCGGGTCAGCACGTGCTCAAGTCGATCGAGGTGATCATGCGCGAGGTCAACAACCTCAAGCGCATCGGCGAAGAGTTTTCCAAACAAGACAGTGGCACGCTCTCGATCGCCACCACCCACAGCCAGGCGCGCTACTTTTTGCCCGAGCCGCTGGCCCAACTGCGCAAACGTTTCCCCAAGGTCAACATCAGCTTGCACCAGGGCTCGCCGGCCCAGGTGGCACAGATGCTGCTGGAAGACGTGGCCGAGATCGGCATTGCCACCGAGGCGATCGGCGAAGTTGATGAGCTGGTGTCGCTTCCTTGTTATGAGTGGCAGCACGCTTTGGTGATGCCGGCGGGTCACCCGCTGGCGCAGCTGGAGCGCATTTCGCTGGAAGACCTGGCACGCGAGCCACTGGTGTCGTACCACCCGTCGTTCAGCGGGCGCACGCGTGTCGACCAGGCCTTTGCGGCACGCCGACTCAAACCCAACATCGTGCTCGAAGCCATCGACGCCGATGTGATCAAGACCTATGTGCGCCTGGGCCTGGGCGTAGGCATCGTGGCCGAGATCTCGGTGCGCGACGACCCACCGGGCGGCGACTTGGTTTCGCGCCCCGTGGGCCACTTGTTCGGCCAGAGCATCACGCGTGTGGCCTTCAAGCGCAGCGCCTACCTGCGCAACTTTGTGTACTCGTTCGCCGAGATGCTGTCAGATCGCCTGACCCGCACGCTGATCACCCGCGCCATGAGCGGCGAATCCGACGACTACCAGCTTTGATCTGCTCCGCCATGACGACGACCTTCACCCCGCCCGCGCTGACCAGCCGCCTGCCACAGGTCGGCACCACCATCTTTACCGTGATGTCGGCGCTGGCGCAGCAGCACAACGCGGTCAACCTGGGCCAGGGCTTCCCCGATTTCGACTGCGACCCGCGCCTGCTCGACGCGGTCAACACCGCCATGCGCCGCGGCCTCAACCAGTACCCGCCGATGGCCGGCGCCCTGCCCTTGCGCGAGGCCATCGCTGCGAAGCTTGCGACGCTGTACGGCCACAGGTATGACCCGGGCAGCGAGATCACGGTAACGGCGGGCGCCACGCAGGCCATCTTGACCGCCATCCTCGCCATCGTGCACCCGGGCGACGAGGTGATCGTGCTCGACCCGAGCTACGACAGCTACGACCCCAACATCGCGCTGGCCGGTGGCCGCGCGGTGCACGTGCCGCTCACGCCGCGCAGCTTCAACCCCGACTTCGAACGCATTGCCGCCGCACTCACGCCACGCACACGCGCCATCGTCATCAACACGCCGCACAACCCCAGCGCCACCGTCTGGACGGCCGACGACATGCGCCGACTGGCCGCGCTGCTGCGCCCCACCAACGTGGTCGTGATTGCCGACGAGGTCTACGAGCACATGGTCTACGACGGCGTGCAGCACGAAAGTGTCTCGCGCCACCCGGAGCTTGCGCCACGCAGCTTCGTGGTGTCGAGCTTCGGCAAGACCTACCACGTGACCGGCTGGAAGGTGGGTTACGTGGCCGCGCCCGCGCCGCTGATGGCGGAGTTTCGCAAGGTGCACCAGTTCAACGTGTTCACCGTCAACACGCCGATGCAGCACGGCTTGGCCGACTACATGGCCGACCCGGCGCCGTACCTGGAGCTGGGTGCGTTTTACCAGCGCAAGCGCGACCTGTTTCGCGCGGGCCTCGCATCCACGCAACTCAAGCTGCTGCCCACGACAGGCAGCTACTTTCAGAGCGTGGACTACTCGGCAGTGAGCGACCTGAGCGAAGAAGCCTTTTGCCGCTGGCTGACCACCGAAGTGGGCGTAGCGGCGATCCCGCTGTCGGCCTTCTACGCGGGTGGCTTCGAGCAGAAGTTGGCCCGCTTCTGTTTTGCCAAAAAAGACGAAACGCTGGCGCTCGCCTTGGAGCGGCTCAACGCGAGTTTCGCTTGAAGTCCGGATCTTCGAGCGTGAGGTGAGGCGGCTGGTCGGTGGAGACGTCGAGGTCGATCGAAAAGTGCGCTGTCAACGCCACCGGCGTTGACGCCTGCACGCTGGTCAGAGTGGACGCGGGTTCGTCGTTCAGCGGCAGCAGCAGGTCTACACCTTGGGGGCTCGTGTCACGCTCGGCCAGGTCACGCGACATGCCATACAAGAACAGCAACTCTCGGTAAGCGGGCACGTCAAAGGTGGGCCCCGCGTCGCGGCGAAACAGCGACGCATCGAGCAGGTCCATGGCCTGCGACGGCGTGGCCCAGGCCCTTTGCAGGCGGCTCATGACTTCGGGGTAGCCTTCCAGGCTCAGGCCAAGTTCGGGGTCGACATCCCACTCCGGCGCGTAGGCATTGAAGCGGCGGTTGAAACGCTCTCGAATGCGGTCGTAGGGCTCACGTTCACCACGGCGGCGGTAGATCTCGAGCAGCTTCAGATAGGGCAAGGGACTCACGCCGCCCGTACTGCGCACGTGGCCCATCAGCAGGTCGATGGCCGCGTCGTCCTGACCGAGCACCACGAAAAACTCGGCTTGTTGCTCCAGGTCGATCAGCTCTTCGGCCGACATCGGCCGGCGCGGCTCAACCAACGACGCATCAAGCTCGCCCGAGCGTGACGGCACGGCTGGCGGCGCAGGCGCTGGCATGGGCGCTGCGGCCAAGGTGTCACGCAGCGACACGGTCTCGGGAGCACGGGCGGCCGAGGGCGGAGTCCACACATCTTCGGCGACCATCACAGCCGGGCTTGCCTCGACGGGCGGCGTCCACCAGGCGGCTGAGCGGCGATCACGCTTCCTCAACCACCACATGGCTGCAAGAGCTGCAGCCAACACCACAGACAACATGGCCAACAGGTACACCAGCGGGTTGGCATAACGGCTGGCCTCGGCCGCACGCACCCGCAGCTGCATCTCGCCCAGCGCCTTGTGGGTGGCCTCGCTGTCGCTGCGCAGCTTGAGCAAAGCCGATTCCATCGCTTTCAAACGCTCTTGCTCACGGAGGCGTTGCGCTTGTTCGGGGTCGACAAAACGCGCCGCTGCGCCGGACGCCGCCGGGTCCGGCGCCTGGCTCAGCGAGGTGGCCATCTGCAACGACGGCAGGATGAGTGCATCGGCCTCCACCGGGTCGAGCCGCAGCACCGGGCCGCTCTTGGCTTTGACATTGGCTCGTGCGCGGGTTCGCGGTGAAGCCGCTGCCGCCAAAGGCGCAGCCTCTCGCGCAGCCGACGCCACCTCGCTGCGGCTCGGCGCGCCGGGCGAGCGAGGCGGTCTGGCTCGGCGCGCCTGCACGGGCGCAGACGCCGCAGGTTCGGCTGCCGGAACTGCCGCCAGCACGGCGCCCACAGGCGACTCCGCGCGGTCAGGCACCCAGCTTTCTTCGGCGGGGTCGCTGCCGGACGCCACCGCGCCGCGCACCGGAGGGTCGGCAAACACCATGAAGCTGCGCGACAGGCTGGCCGGGCAACCTACATGCAGCAGGATGCTGACCACCGGCTCGTCGACCGGGATCGTGGTGGTGATGCGCACGCGGCGCTCGCCGGTGGTGGCCGCAGTCTCAAGCCGCGTACGGACTTGGGCTTCGACCAACACACGATCGCCGAGGCTGACATCGGCCTTGATGCACTTGGCTTCAAGGGTTTCGTTGGGGTCGAGCCGCAGCGCGATCGAAAAGCTCAGAGGCTGGCCCAAGGCGGTGGCAGAGGTGACCTTGCCAAACCCCAGCGCCGTGGCTCGATCCGCACTCATGCCAAGAGCAAGAAGCAGTGCGAGCGAGGTTAGGAATCTCTGCATTCGATAGGGCAGTCGGCTTACGATTGACTCTAGCATGATGTCCCGTTTTTTCAGAGGTAGGCGGGGCCTGCGGGCACGCTCAAGCATGGCGCATGACACAATCCTTCGTGCGAGTTGCGCGCGCCCTCACAACGCTTGACCATGCCCTCAAAATTGCACGCCGAACGACGCGAAGGCACGCTGGTGCTGACCATCAGCGACCCGGCTTCGCGCAACACGCTGTCTGAACAGGTTTTTGCGGCAGGCGTTGAAGCACTCGATGTGGCCGAGACCGACTCCACCGTGCGCTGCATCGTGCTGCGCGGCGAAGGCGCGCACTTCTGCGCAGGTGGCAACCTGCAGCAACTCAAGGCGAACCGTAGCGCCGACCCCGAGCTGCAAGGCGACATGCTGCAACGCTTTCACGATTTTGTGGAAGTGCTGCGTGTGTTTCCGAAGCCGGTGATCGCCGCCGTCGAAGGCGCGGCGGCGGGCGGCGGTTTCTCTCTTGCGCTGGCATGCGACCTGATCGTCGCCGCAGACAACGCGAAGTTCATCCTCTCCTACGGCCGCATCGGCCTCTCGCCCGATGGTGGCGCGAGCTGGCAACTGATGCAGCGCCTGCCGCGCAGCCTCGTCTTGCAGTTGATGTGGTTATCGGAGCCCATCTCCGCGCAGCAACTGCATGCGCATGGCGTCGTCAACTGGGTGAGCGCGAGTGGCCAGGCTTTGACTCAAGCACTCGAGGTCGCCGAGCGCCTCGCGCAGTGCGCACCGAACGCCACCGCCAGCGCCAAGGAGCTCGTCAACCAATGGCCCGAGCGCAGCCTCGCACAGCAGCTCGATGCCGAGCGCACGCATTTTCTTGAGAACTTTTTTCACGTCAACGGCGGTGAAGGACTGCAGTCCTTTCTTGAGAAACGCTCACCTCAATTCAGCTGATCGCACCGCCGCGCCTTCTGTCGCGTCAGAGACAAAACATGCATAACCCCGTTCTTACAATCGACGAGCTGTCCAACATTGAGTCAGGCTCGTGGTTCTCCAAACTTTCACAGCCATTGCGCGAAGCCATTCTGTCGAGAGCGCATGTGCGCCGCTTGGCCGATGGTGCAATGCTCTCGTCGCGCGGCGCAGCGCCCGACTCGTGGTGCGGCGTGGCCAAGGGCGCGGTGCGTGT
>JBBRFR010000288.1:0-5365 GCA_038241485.1 Burkholderiales bacterium | reverse complement strand
GCGATCGTCGTCCGCGCACTCGGCGACAAGTCGAAGGGCATCGACGCGATCGTGGACACGATCACCGGCATCGCGGCGCAGACGAACCTGCTGGCACTCAACGCGGCCATCGAGGCCGCCCGTGCCGGCGAGCACGGCAAGGGCTTCGCGGTGGTGGCCGCGGAGGTGCGCAAGCTGGCCGAGCGCAGCCAGGTGGCGGCCCAGGAGATCGAGCAAGTCGCCTCGAGCAGCGTGCGGCTGGCCGAAAAGGCCGGCGCCCTGCTCGACCAGATGGTGCCCAACATCAAGAAGACGAGTGACCTGGTGCAAGAGATCACGGCCGCATCGGAAGAACAGAGTTCCGGCGTGAGCCAGATCAACAGCGCGGTGAGCCAGCTGAGCCAGACCACGCAGCAAAACGCCAGCAGCTCTGAAGAGCTGGCCGCCACGGCCGAGGAGATGAGCAGCCAGGCCGAACAACTGCAGCAGACCATGAGCTTCTTCAAGCTGAAGCCCGATGCCGAGCATCGCAGCCCAACGGTTCGCAAGGCGGTGTCGAGCTCAAGCGGTGAAGCGCCGAAGCCGGCGGCCGAAAAGTCGGCGAAGAAGTCCAAGCGCAGCAATGGCATGGCGCTCAATCTGGCGACGGTGGGTGAAGAACAGTTCGCGCGGTTCTGATCGACGCGCTCCCTGAGCCATGAACACCTCGCTTTCCGACGCCGAGTTCGGCCACTTCCAGCGCTTCATCTACGACGCGGCCGGCATCACGCTGTCGTCGGCCAAGAAGGCGCTGGTCAGCGGCCGGCTCGCCAAACGGCTGCAAACCTGCAAGGTAGGCAGCTACAGCGAGTACTTCAAGCTGCTGAAAAGTGGCGACGCACCGGCCGAGGTGCAGACGGCGGTCGACCTGCTGACCACCAACGAGACTTATTTCTTTCGCGAAGGCAAACACTTCGAGTTGCTGCACAAGCTGGCCGTGCAAGCGCGCCCCGGTGGGCAGCCGTTTCGCATCTGGAGTGCCGCCAGTTCCAGCGGTGAGGAGGCTTACAGCATGGCCATGGTGCTGGCCGCGACGCTGGGCGACGCCCCCTGGGAGGTGATGGGTTCCGACATCTCGCAGCGGGTGCTGGAACGCGCGCGCTCCGGCCACTACCCGATGGAGCGGGCCCGGCAGATTCCGCCGGCGTACCTGAAGCGCTACTGCCTGCGCGGCATCGACGCGCAACAAGGCACGCTGCTGGTTGACCGGGCCTTGCGCGAGAGGGTCAGCTTCATGCAGGTCAATCTGAATACGACCTTGCCGCGGCTTCCGACCTTCGATGTGATCTTTCTGCGCAACGTGATGATCTACTTCAACGGCGACACCAAGCGCCAGGTGGTGGCCCGCATCGTCGCCACGCTGAAGCCCGGGGGCCATCTGTGCATCGGCCACTCGGAGAGCCTGAACGACATCAGCACCGCGCTGGTTCAGCTGGCCCCGTCGATCTACAGCAAACCGTGATGACCCTGCCCGACCGGACGGCGCTGCCGCCTGCGCCACCCCAGCCCACCGATTTGGTGCTGCGACCGGGCGAGTACGCGGTCGCCCACGCACCGCGGCGCATGCGCACGCTGCTGGGCTCGTGTGTGTCGATCACGCTGTGGCACCCACGGCGGCGGGTGGGCGCGATGTCGCATTTCTTGATCGCGGAGCGGGGCGGCTCGTCGGAGGGCCCGCTGGACGCGCGCTACGGCAAAGACGCCTTGACGCTGATGATGCGTGGCCTGACGCAAGCCGGCGTGGCCGCCCGCGAGTGCCAGGGCAAGATCTTTGGCGGCGGCAACATGTTTCCCGAACAGAACATGCGCGGTGCGATGCAAGTGGGGCGCCGCAACGGCGAATACGCCCGCATGCTGTTGGCGAGTGAGGGCATTCCGATCAGCTCCGAAAGCCTGTTCGGCAGCGGCCACCGCCAGATCATCTTCGACCTGGCCAACGGACACGTGTGGTCGCGCCAGATTCAGCCGGGTGCTGACACCGACACATTGGACTTGGAATGAAACCGATCCGCGTGATGGTGATCGACGACTCGGCGGTGGTGCGCCAGGTGATCTCGGGCCTGCTGTCTGAAGCGCCAGGCATCGAGGTGATGGCGGCCGTGGCCGACCCGGTGCTCGCCATCGAGCGGCTCAAGCTCGATTGGCCCGATGTGATCGTGCTCGACGTGGAAATGCCGCGCATGGATGGCATCACCTTCCTCAAGCTGGTGATGCAACAAAAGCCCACGCCGGTGGTGATCTGTTCGACCCTGACGGAAAAAGGCGCCAAGACATCGATGGAGGCGATGGCTGCAGGCGCAGTGGCCATCATCACCAAGCCCAAGATCGGGCTCAAACAATTCTTGAGCGAATCGGCCGACGAGCTGGTGAACACGGTCAAGGCGGCTGCGCGCGCCAATGTGCGGCGGCTGGCGGCCGGAGGCAGTGCCGCGCTGCCCGCGCTGGCGCCCAAGCAAACGGCCGATGCCATCTTGGCGCCGGCCACCCGCGCCATGACCCAGACCACCGAGCGTGTGGTGGCGCTGGGCACATCGACCGGCGGCACGCAGGCACTCGAAGAGGTGCTCACGGCGCTGCCGCGTGTGTGCCCCGGCATCGTGATCGTGCAACACATGCCCGAGAAGTTCACCGCCGCCTTTGCGGCGCGGCTTGACAGCCTGTGCCAGATCGCTGTCAAGGAAGCCGAGAACAACGACCGCGTGGTGCTCGGGCGCGCGCTGATTGCGCCGGGCGGGCGCCACATGCTGCTCAAGCGCAGCGGTGCGCAGTATTTTGTGGAAGTGGTGGATGGCCCGCTGGTCAACCGTCACCGGCCTTCGGTCGATGTGCTGTTCCGCTCGGTGGCCAAGAGCGCGGGTGCCAATGCGCTCGGCGTCATCATGACTGGCATGGGCGACGACGGCGCCGCCGGCTTGCTGGAAATGCGCAACGTGGGCGCGCGCACGCTGGCACAAGACGAAGAAAGCTGCGTGGTCTTTGGCATGCCCAAGGAGGCCATCAAGCGCGGTGGCGTGGAGCGCAGCGTGCCGCTGTCAGCGGTGGCGCAAGAGATCCTGAAGCAGATTCACTGAGGCTCAGCCTCTGGCCAGCGCAGTGCCGCAGGCTGCGCAAAAGCGCGCGCCTGATGCGGCAGCTGCGCCGCACTGACTGCAGTGCAGCGCGGGGGGTAGCGTCGACGCGATGGCTGCGGCGACGTGTTGGTCGCGTTGCAGCTGGGCCGCTGACATGTCGGGCCCGATCAGCCCGCGCTCGCCGCTGTTGAGTGCGGCAATGCGCGCCTGGTCGGCGGTGGCGCCGGGCGCTACCAGCACGCTCTGGTTCTGCGCGAAATGCACCAGGTGTGCCGCCAGCGCCTTCGCGTCTTGTTCGGTGGAGAACATGGCGGTGATCTGGCGCGCGTCATCTTTGCCGAACACCACCGATTCGATGCGGGCGCGCCAGACACGCAGCGTGGCGGCCTCGGTGCGCACCACGTCGTTCTCGGTGTTCATGCGGCTGGTGAACTGGTTGCCCGTGCCGATGCGCGAGGTCTGGTAGTTGCCGATCAACTCGACCCAGGTGAGCACCGACTCGAAGTTGAAGCGGCCCCACAGCCGGCTCGAGCTCTGGAAGCAAAAGCCCGCCACCAGCGCCAGGATGGCCGCGTTGCCGGCCAGCACGAAGCGGTTCTTGTGCCAGCCGTTCACCACGTCGAACTCGCGCACGAAATAGAGCGCGAAGCCCACCGCAGCCAGCATCAGCAGCACGGCGTACACGTCAAGCAGCAGCAGCACGCGGTGGCGCCGCTCGCCGAACGCGGCGCCGAAGCTCGGCGCCTTGGTGCCGGCCATCGGCAGCGGCTGAGATTCTTCGAGCAGCTCACCGGCAAAGCTGCCGCTGGAGGTGGCGGCGGAGGTGACTGGCTCGATGCGCGCATAACGGCGGTTGGGAATGCGCTCGGTCCATTGCGATTGCAGCGTGCGGTCGAGCTCGTCCATCAGGCTTGCTGGCGGGGCGTTCATCGACAGGCGCAGCTGCTCGACGCTCGCGCGTGTCTGCGGGGCTTCGTCCACCTGCGCCAGCACGGCAGCCATGGCCAGCCCGCAGGCCACGAGCGATGCCAGCAACATCACGAACACCTGCGTGTTGAGCGAAAAATCGCCCAGCCGCGGCAGCTTGTCGCCCAGCAGCGCCAGCGCCACCGGCGCCAGGATGGCCGCGGCGATGAGGCCCACCACCGAGGCCAAAGTGAGCCGGGCGCGCCCCTGCAACAGCACCGGCCTGATCAGGAAGAACGCGCCGAAGGCGAAATACAGAATGCCGATCCAGCCACGCGTGGCCGGCGTGCCGAACACGGCCCACGAGAACAAGAAACTCAGCAGCGTGGCCGCAATGGCCGCCAGGTTGAACATGTAGCGCTGCGCGAGCAACTGCACTTCGAGCGGCGCGGTGATGAGCCGCGGCGACCAGTGATACAGCAGGCCGCCGAGCGCCCCTTTCGGTTCGGGGTAGGTGAGGCCACCCTGGCGCAAGATGTCTTTCACGCCGTCGGCCGCTTTCGAGGTGCCCACCACGTTGGCAGGAATCTCCGGCGCAAGCGAAGCCGGGCGGCCGCGGCCGAAGAAGAAGCGCAAGCGCCGCGCGGCGGTGGCCGCACACGCCACGCCACCGGCCAGCATCAAGAGCCCCGCCAGCAGCGGCGCGCCGGCCATGCGAATGGACTGCGCCTGCATCGCACCGCGCGCCCACCACAGGCTGGTGATGCCTGCGATCAGCAGGGCCGTGGCGCACAGCCACAAGAGCTGGTTTTGCAGCCGGTACGGGTTGGGCAGCTCCAGCAGTTTCGATTCAGAGCTGTAGTCGTAGCTCATCGCGGCCCCCCAGTCGCTTCGCTCCAGCCCCCAAGGGGCGACCCCATCGGCCCGGGAGACCCGGGCTTCGGGTGGCTCTGTGCGCCTCGCTGCGCTTGCTTGTCAAACATGTCGCCCCCTTACACCCGTTCGAGCACGATCGCAATGCCCTGGCCCACGCCGATGCACATCGTGCACAGCGCATAGCGGCCACCGGTCTTGTGCAGCTGGTTCACCGCGGTGGTGACGAGCCGCGCGCCGCTTGCGCCCAGCGGGTGGCCCAGCGCAATCGCGCCGCCGTTGGGGTTGACGCGCGCGTCGTCATCTTTCAGGCCCAGGTCGCGCAGCACGGCCAGGCCTTGTGCGGCGAAGGCTTCGTTCAGCTCGATCACGTCGATCTGATCGAGCGTAAGGCCTGTCAGGGCCAGCACCTTTTGCGTGGCCGGCACAGGGCCGATGCCCATCACGCGCGGCGCAACGCCGGCCGTGGCCATGCCGACGACACGCGCGCGCGGTGT
>JBBRFR010000287.1:0-5374 GCA_038241485.1 Burkholderiales bacterium | reverse complement strand
TGGCGGTAGCCGTTCCAGGCCAGGGTGCCCACACGGTCACCGGGCTCGCAGCCCAGCCGCGCCAGAGCCTGCGCGAGCTTGCGCGAGCGCAGCTCGCAGTCTTTGTAGGTGTAGCGGTGAAGGTCGCCCTCGGCGCGCTTTGACACGATCTCGGTGTCGGCCGAGTGCCGCGCCGCGTGCGTGATTAGAGACGAGATCATCAGCGGCATTTCCATCATCTGGCCCATCAGGCGTGACATGCTTGTTTCTCCAAAAATCCATTGCTGCAATGCAACGATGATAGGAAGCCACTGCCCTGGTGAATTCCTGCTGTTTACCCCTAGAGAAAGCCAGAAACCGCCTACTCGCTAAACTTCTGCGATGGTTGCTGTACTCGACAACGCAAAGGCCCTCGCCTTGCAGGAAAAACGCTGGCCCAACCGTTTTGCGGCACTGGGCGACACCTTCTTCACCACACTCCCCACGCAAGGTTTGCCCGACCCGCATTGGGTGGCTTGGAGCCCTTCGTGCGCGAAGTTGCTGGGGCTCGCTGAACAAGCCGGTGACGCGCACAGCCTGCAGGTTTTCAGCGGCAACGCGTTGGCGCCCGGCATGCGCTCGCTGGCCAGCGTCTACAGCGGGCACCAGTTCGGTGTGTGGGCTGGCCAGTTGGGTGACGGCCGGGCGCACTGGTTGGGTGAGGTCGACACGCCAAACGGCCCGATGGAGATCCAACTCAAGGGCGCGGGCCTCACTCCCTACTCGCGCATGGGCGATGGCCGGGCAGTGCTTCGCTCATCCATCCGCGAGTTTCTCGGTTCTGAAGCCATGGCTGGCCTGGGCGTGCCGACCACGCGTGCGCTGTGCATCACCGGCTCGGCCCTGCCGGTGCGCCGCGAAACCATGGAAACCGCTGCCGTGGTCACACGTGTGGCACCGAGCTTCATTCGCTTCGGCCACTTCGAGCATTTCACCCACACGGCCGAGAACACCCCCGCGCTCAAGCAACTGGCTGACTTTGCGATCGCCGCCTATTACCCCGAGTGTCTCGATTTGCCACAGCCCTATGTGGGCCTGCTCGAAGCGGTGTCGCGCAAGACGGCCGAGCTGATGGCGCACTGGCAGGCGGTCGGCTTCTGCCACGGCGTGATGAACACCGACAACATGTCGATCCTGGGGCTGACGATCGACTACGGACCCTTCGGTTTTCTCGACGCCTTCGACCCCGGCCACGTCTGCAACCACTCCGATCACCAGGGCCGCTACGCCTATGCGCGCCAGCCCAACGTGGCCTTCTGGAACCTGCACGCCTTGGCGCAAGGGCTGCTCGCGCTGATCGGCGAGCCCGATGACGCGCTGGAGGCGCTCGAGGTCTACAAGACCACCTTCTCGCACGCGCTGGAGCAAAAGATGCGCGCCAAGCTGGGCCTGTCGACCGAACAAGACGCCGACCGCGACCTGGTCGACGGCCTGCTCAAGCGCATGGCCGCCGACCGCAGCGACTTCAACATCAGCTTCCGCCGGCTCGCGCATTTCAGCACTGCCGAGGGGGCAGTGAATGCTTCGGTGCGCAACCTCTTCATCGACCGCGAGGCTTTTGATGCCTGGGCCGCGCAGTACAGCGCTCGCCTGCGCGCTGAGGGCAGCGTCGATGCCGAGCGCGCCGCGCGCATGAACCGCGTCAACCCCCAATACGTGCTGCGCAACCACCTCGCCGAAGTGGCGATCCGCGAAGCCCAGGCGGGCGACTTCACGGAAACACAGCGACTGCTGAAAGTTCTGGAGCGCCCCTTCGACGAACAACCCGAACATGCGGCGTATGCCGACTTCCCGCCCGCATGGGCGCAAACGATTGAGGTGTCTTGTTCATCATGAGCAAATACAAAGTTGAAAAGTCCGACGCCGAATGGCGTACCCAGCTCGACTCGATGCAGTACGAGGTTGCCCGCCACGCTGCCACCGAGCGCGCCTTCACCGGCAAGTACTGGGATCATTTCAAGAACGGGCACTACAACTGCATCGGTTGCGGCACGCCGCTCTTCAAGTCCGACAGCAAGTTCGACGCCGGTTGCGGCTGGCCGAGCTACTGGGAGCCGATCAACAGCGAAGTTGTCGAGCGCATTGTCGACAAGACCCACGGCATGGTTCGGGTCGAAGTGCGCTGCAACAACTGCGGCTCACACCTCGGCCACGTGTTCGAAGACGGCCCCGAGCCCACCGGCGAGCGTTTTTGCATCAACTCGGCAGCGATAGACTTCAAGCCCTTGCCCTGAGACGCCGTTAGCAACTGCGCTGCCCCGATGAAATTCCTGTTCGACCTGCTGCCCCTCGTCCTGTTCTTCGGAACCTTCAAATACGCCGAAGGGCAAAAGGAATGGGCGGCCCGCTTCGCTTCCGACCACTTCGGCTTTCTGGTGTCGGGGGGTGTGGTCGGGGTCGATGAAGCACCGGTGCTGCTGGCCACGCTGGTGGTGATCGCGGCCACCACGCTGCAGGTGATGTACCTGCTCGCGCGCGGCAAGAAGGTCGACATGATGCTGTGGGTTTCGTTGGGCATCGTGGTCACGCTGGGTGGGGCTACCGTGTGGTTCCACAGCAAGGCCTTCATCATGTGGAAGCCGAGCGTGCTGCACTGGTTCCTCGCGCTTGCGCTGTGGGTCAGCCAAGCACTCTTCAAAAAGAACCTGCTCAAGGTCATGATGGGTGCGCAACTCGAGCTACCCGAGCCCGTGTGGCAGCGGCTGAACGTCGCCTGGGTGGTCTTCTTTGCGCTGATGGGCGTGCTCAACCTCTACGTGGCCTACAACTTCTCGACCGGCGCATGGGTCAACTTCAAGCTGTTCGGCTTCACCGGCATGATGGTGTTATTCATGCTGGCACAAGGCATCTACCTGAGTCGCTACTTGAAAGACGACACCGACAACGCCAAAGAGAAATCCTGAGCCCGCCATGGCCGTGACCGCCCAAGACATCGACACCGCTTTGCGCGACGCGTTGCAGCCGCTGACGCTCACCATCACCGATGACAGCGACCAGCACGCCGGCCACGCGGGCGCTCGCGAAGGCCGCCATTTCAGCGTGCATATCGTCAGCGTTCGCTTCAACGATTTGTCACGCGTGAAGCGACATCGCCTCGTATATGATGCCCTCCACCTTTTGATACCGCGCGGCATCCACGCGCTCGCCATCGACGCCCGCGCTCCGGGCGAAAGCTGACACCTCGCAGCCGCCGGCCTACCGGCCACCACGTTGCTGCACAGCCCGCACACCCCCTCTTCCGACTCATTCTGTTGAAAGGCACCAAGCCCATGAAGAAGCTGTCTATCGCTGCCCGCACCTCGCTGCTGGCGGTCTCTGTCGCGCTGCTGTTCCCGCTGGCTGCACAGGCACAAAACATTGCCATCGTGAATGGCAAGCCGGTGCCCAAGGCACGTGCCGAAGCACTGCTGCAACAAGCCACCAAACAAGGCGGCCAGCCGCGCACCCCGGAACTTGAAGCACAAGTGAACGATGAAGTTGTGCTGCGCGAAATGTTCATGCAAGAAGCCGAGAAGCGCGGCCTCGCGCGCTCACCCGAGTACAAGGCGCAGATGGAGCTGGCCCGCCAGAGCATCATGATTCGCGAGCTCTTCAACGACTTCACCAAGAAGAACCCGGTCGCCGACGCCGACATCCAGGCCGAGTACGACAAGTTCAAGGCGCAGTCCAGCGGCACCGAGTACCGCGCACGTCACATCCTGGTCGAGAAAGAAGACGAGGCCAAGGCGCTGATTGCCCAGATCAAGGGCGGCGCCAAGTTCGACGAATTGGCCAAAACCAACTCCAAAGATCCTGGGTCGGGCGAAAAGGGTGGTGACCTCGATTGGGCTGCGGCCGACTCCTACGTGCCCGAGTTCTCGAAGGCCCTGGCGGCGCTGAAGAAGGGCGAAATGACTGACACCCCAGTCAAGTCGCAGTTCGGCTACCACATCATCAAGCTCGAAGACACGCGCGAAGCGCAGTTTCCGGCCCTGGACGAAGTGAAGCCGCAGATCCAGCAGCGCCTGGGCCAGCAGCGCCTCGCAAAATTCCGCGACGACATCAAGGCAAAAGCCAAGACTGACTACAAATTCAGTCAGTGATTAGCCCCCAGTCGCTGGCGCTCCAAGGGGCGCCGCCTGGCGGACCGGCAAAGCCGGCTCCGCGGGCATTGCTGGATGTAGGCCTGCTTCGCGGCCTGGTCTGTGAAACAAAGGCGCTCTCCGGGGCGCTTTTGTTTTTTTAGCTCAGATCAACTCGGCCGGCTTCGATCTTCAGCTGCCGGTCGCAGCGCGCTGCGATCTCGCGGTCGTGGGTCACCAGCACGAGCGTGGTGCCGGCTTCGCGGTTGAGCTCGAACATCAGTTCCATCACCTTGCCGCCGGTGGCGAAATCGAGGCTGCCGGTCGGCTCGTCGGCCAGCAACACTGCCGGTTTGACGACGAAGGCGCGGGCCAACGCCACACGTTGTTGTTCACCCCCCGACAGCACCTTGGGGTAGTGCGACAAACGTTCGCCCAAGCCCACGCGCTGCAGCATCTCGGTGGCCAGGGCCCGCGCGTCGTTGCGGCCTTGTAGCTCCAGCGGCAGCATCACGTTCTCGAGCGCTGTCAGGTTGCCGAGCAGCTGAAAACTCTGGAACACGAAGCCGACCTTGGCCGCACGCACGGCAGCGCGGGCGTCTTCGTCGAGCACGAACAAATCGGTGCCGGCGAGGCGAACTGTTCCGGTGGTCGGTGTGTCCAAGCCCGCGATGATCGACAACAAAGTGCTCTTGCCCGAGCCGCTGGCGCCCACGATGGCGGCCGACTGTTGGGCCGCCAGGGTGAAGTCGATCTCATGGAGAATCGTCAGCAGGCCGCTGGAGTCCTGCACTTGTTTGGTGACACGCTCGACGGCAATGATGGGTTCAGACATGGATCAACTTGAGATGGTGTGGACGCGCAGAAAACTGCTGGGGCACTGTACCGTGCTTGCCCTCGCGGGCGTTGGTTTGCCCAGTAAAGCCGCGGGCGCGCAAGTGATCCTGGTGGTGGGCGACAGCCTGTCGGCCGAGTACGGGCTGGCGCGTGGAAAAGGCTGGGTGACCCTGCTCGAGCAGCGGCTGGCGGCTGACAAACTGCCCGCCACCGTCGTCAACGCCAGCATCAGCGGAGACACCACCTCGGGCGGGCGCTCACGCCTGCCCGCGCTGCTCAAGCAGCACGAGCCCACACTGGTGGTTCTGGAGCTGGGTGGCAACGACGCCCTGCGTGGCTTGCCCCTCAACATGACGCGCGACAACCTGCTGGCCATGGCACGCGCGGCCAAGGCTGCGGGTGCCAAAGTGCTGGTGGTCGGCATGCAGGTGCCGCCCAATTACGGCAAGCGCTACAGC
>JBBRFR010000286.1:0-5400 GCA_038241485.1 Burkholderiales bacterium | reverse complement strand
CTGCGCCGCCATGCGAGCACCACGCGTCGGGTCGGCGCCGGCCGGGTGAACGGCACATAGGTCGTGAACGGCTGTGGCTCGTCCGGCACCGAGAGTTGTGGCACGACCGTGATGCCCATCCCGGAGGCCACCATGTACTTGATGGTCTCCAGCGAAGAGCCTTCGAAGCTCTTGCGGATGCCTTCGGCGTCGCTGGAAAAACGGGCGTACTCGGGGCACACCTCGAGCACGTGGTCGCGAAAGCAGTGGCCGGTGCCGAGCAGCAGCATGGTTTCTTTTTTCAGCTCTTCGGCGCTGATGCTCTTGCGCTTGGCGAGTGGGTGGCTGGTGGGCACGGCCACCATGAAAGGCTCGTCGTAGAGCGGCGCCACCGCAAGGCCGGTGTCGGGGAAGGGCTCGGCCATGATGGCGCAGTCGAGCTCGCCGGTGCGCAGCATCTCCAGCAGCTTGACGGTGAAGTTCTCTTGCAGGATCAGCGGCATCTGCGGCACACGCTCGATGGCCTGTTTCACCAGGTCGGGCAGCAAGTAAGGGCCGATGGTGTAGATCACCCCCAGGCGCAGCGGGCCCGAGACCGGGTCTTTGCCGCGTTTGGCGATCTCCTTGATGTGGGCCGCCTGCTCGATGACCGACTGCGCCTGGCGCACGATCTCTTCGCCGAGCGGCGTCACGCTCACTTCGTTGGCGCCGCGCTCGAAGAGTTTGACGTCGAGTTCTTCTTCGAGTTTCTTGATGGCGACGCTGAGCGTGGGTTGTGACACAAAGCAGGCTTCGGCGGCGCGACCGAAGTGCTTTTCTCTGGCGACAGCCACGATGTAGCGAAGTTCGGTCAGTGTCATGGCCCGCAGAATAGCCCAGCACAGGCGTCACGTCATGCGCCCGGCGGCATCACCTTGTGATACCGCACGGCTTGGCGCTTGCAGGGCGGTGGGAGGGGGCCGATTCTCCCGGCTCGGCATGTGCCGTGCATCGAAAGCCCTTGTATGAGTCAACCGCGTTCGCGCGCTCGTTTCACCCGCTTTGCCTTGGCCGCGCTGGTGGCCACCACCTTGTCGGCTTGTTATGTGGTGCCCGTCGATCCACGCACCGGGCAGGCCTACCCGATCAACCACGATGGCCAAGGTGCCCGCGCAGGCGGCAGCGTCACCGTGATCACGCCGCCCGCGCCACCCGTCCCGCCACAACCCAGCGTGATGAGCGCGCGCCTGTACCCACTCAACCCGCAGGCCAACAAGGGCGGCTTGGTCAGCGCCGTGGTGGTCGACAACCACACCGGCCGCGGCAGTTTCTCGCTCAGCTATCTGGGCGACACGCTGCAAGGCGAGGCCACCCGCGTCGACGCGAGTTACGCCGCCTTCGGGCGCATCTACAACGAGGTGCTGGGCCTGAACCAGCGCAGCTTCAGTGGCCGGCGCGGCATTGCCAACGCTTTCGGCCCCAAGGGCGTGAATGCTCAGTGCGAGTACCTGATCACCGGGCCGGGCATGGGCACCGGCGCGTGCCAGTTTTCAGACGGAGCCAAGTACCAGATGCACTTCGGCGCATGAGGAAACGCACGGCCGCTCCGAAGTTTCCTCATCCCCCTCGGGGGGCCTGACGCGAAGCGGCAGGTGTGGGGGCGCCGTCAACTCTTGGCGGGTCGTTTCATTGCTTCGAGCTTGGCGAGGTCGAGTCCTTCGACGATGTTTTTCAGGGTGGGCATCTCGACCCGCCGGCCATCGGCTTCGACCACCACGCCGTTGGCGAGGATCACGGTGTACTCGCCCTGGCTGCCGTCTTTGCGGTAGCGCTCACGCACGGTGCGCTGGCCTTGTTTGTAGACCTTCTCCACCCGGTCCGGGGTTTCCCGGTCGAGGGTGGAGCTGGCCCAACCGGCGAGTGCTGCCATGCCGGCCATGCCGCCGATGTCGGTGATCGACAGTTTGACGCGCTGGCTGTCGGCCGCATAGCTGGCCTTGGCCGACGAGGCAGCCATGCCCATGGCCTGGTTGCCTTCGGCCTCGATCGAGTCGCGCCGGAGCTCACCCAGGCTCTCGGGCAACAAGGCCTTCAGGTCTTGCGGCGCGATCGGCTCGCCGCCCACACCCGCGATCGCGCCCATCGCTTCAGACAAGGCCTTGCCGGTGGCGGCCGGGTCACCCGACTTCTGCGCCTCTTCAAGCTTCTTGGCCATGGCTTCCATCTTCGAGGTGTCGATCTTCACCTCGCCGCGCGGGGTGTTGATGGTCACATCGCTGTCACCGCCCATGCCACCCATCCTGCCCATGCCTGTGAACCCGCCCGACGGGGTGACGGCCGTGGTGATGGCCCCCACCACGATGCCCGCGACGATGCCGCACACCACCACCACCGCCGTGTAGGCCACGGCCTTGTCTTGTGGGCACTTCATCAGCACCGGAAGGCCGGTGTAGACGAGGTAGATCGAGTACAGCGCCGCGAGCAGGCCCAACATACCGAGCGCAGGGATCAGGCTGAAGATGCCGCCCACAAAACCCGCGGTAGCGCCATAGGCCACCAGCTTGAAGGCGTTGATCTGGTTCTTGGTGCCCTTGAAAGTGGGTGCGAGCGCGTCGACGATCAGCGCCATCACGAACACCATCACCAGCAAAAGCACATAACCCACCACCAGGTTGGTCAGGCCCCACATCAAGGGCATGCGGATGGTCATGCCGAAGCCGCCCACGCCGATGAGCGTCATGCCGATGAAGCCCGCCAGTGCCGGGATGGCGGCGAGGTAGATCAGATAACTCTTGTAGAGGCCGGCCACATCGGTCTGCTCTTGCTCGATCACCGGCCAGGTGGGGATGGGTCTGAGCAAGATGTCTTGAACGCGCTGGATCAGGTTCATGGAAAGCCTCCGAACGGGATGGTGCCAACAGCGGGTCAATCTAGCCGAGTTTGGGCGGGCCGCCTAAGGACGAACGTCATACCGTCAGGCTCAGGCCTTCAGGAACTCCGCCTTGCTGCCCAGCCAGCGCGCCACGTGCTGCTCGGCCACGCGCGGCTGCTCGGCGAGCAGCCGGCTGGCGGCTTGCCGTGCCACGTGCACCAGCGGCTCGTCGAGCGTGAGGTCGGCAAAGCGCAGCAGCGGGGCGCCCGACTGGCGCGCACCCAAAAACTCGCCGGGGCCGCGGATCTCAAGGTCGCGCCGGGCGATCTCGAAGCCGTCGTTGGTTTCGGCCATGGCCTTGAGGCGCGACTTGCCGGTGTCCGACAGCGGCCAGGTGTAGAGCAGCACACACACACTCGCCACAGAGCCGCGGCCCACCCGTCCACGCAGCTGATGCAGTTGTGAGAGGCCAAAACGTTCGGCGTGTTCGATCACCATCAGGCTGGCGTTGGGCACGTCCACCCCGACCTCGATCACTGTGGTGCTCACCAGCACTTGCATGTCGCCGGCCGTGAACTGCGCCATCACCGCCGCTTTGTCGGTGGCGTTCATGCGCCCGTGCAGCAGGCCCACGCTGTGGCTGGGCAGGGCGGCACTCAGTTGCTCGTGGGTGGCGGTGGCGTTTTGCAGGTCGAGCTTCTCTGATTCTTCGATCAGCGGGCACACCCAGTAGACCTGCTTGCCCTGCGCCACCTCGGTGGCGATGGTGCGGATCACACCCTCGCGTTTGTTGTCACTGAACACCTTGGTGACGATGGGCGTGCGGCCGGGCGGCAGCTCGTCGATGGTGCTCACGTCAAGGTCGGCAAAGAGCGTCATCGCGAGTGTGCGCGGGATGGGTGTGGCGCTCATCATCAGCAGGTGCGGCTCCAGGGCCTGCTGCTGCAGCTTGTCTCTGAGTGCGAGCCGCTGCGCCACACCGAAGCGGTGTTGTTCATCGATGATCGCCAAGCCGAGCCGCGCGAACTGCACCTCGCTCTGGATCACGGCATGCGTGCCCACCACCAGCGCCGCTTCGCCCGAGGCCACACGCGCCAGCATCTCGCCGCGCTTTTTGCCCTTGCGGCTGCCAGTGAGCCAGGCGGCCTGGATGCCCAGGGGTTCCAGCCAGCTCACCAGCTTTCGAAAGTGCTGCTCGGCGAGGATTTCGGTCGGTGCCATCAGCGCGCACTGCCAGCCCTCATTCATTGCGATGGCCGCAGCGAGCGCCGCCACCACCGTTTTGCCCGAGCCCACGTCGCCTTGCAGCAGGCGGTGCATCGGTGCCTCGCGCTGCAGGTCGAGCGCGATCTCTTCGACCACGCGGCGTTGCGCGCCCGTCAGGCTGAAGGGCAGGGCGGCAAGCAGTTGTTCTTGCAGGCCGGCGGCGCGCACGGTGAAGCGCGGCGCACGCTGCAGCGCACGTTCGTTCTTGGCCTGCAGCTGCGAGAGCTGTTGCGCCAGTAGCTCTTCGAACTTGAGCCGCTGCCAGGCCGGGTGGGTCTTGTCTTCCAGCTCATCCAGGCTGACATCGGGTGTGGGGTGGTGCAAGAAGCGCAGCGAATCGCGCAGGCTCCACGCGCCACGAGGCAACATCTCCGGCGGCACCAGCTCCCCCAAGTCGGCCCGTTGCAGGCCCGACGCCACGGCCTTGCGCAGATAGGCCTGTGGCAGCGTGGCACTGCTCGGGTACACCGGCGTCAGCGCGGTGGCGAGCGGTGTTTCGGCATCCACGCCCTTGAACGTGGGGTGCACCATTTCCAGCCCGAAAAACCCGCCACGCGCCTCGCCCCGCACCCGCACGCGGTTGCCGGCGGCGAGTGCTTTCTGGTGGTTGGGGTAGAAGTTGAGAAAGCGCAGAAAGAGCTCGTCGCGTGCGTCGCCCTGGCCATCGTTGAGCTTCACCACCAGCTGCCGCCGTGAGCGAAGCTGGATCTGGCAATCGCTCACCACGCCTTCCACCTGGGCGGTGTCGCCCTCGCGCAGGTCGCGTATCGGCGTGATGCGCGTTTCATCTTCGTAGCGCAGCGGGATGTGCAGTGCGAGGTCGATGTCGCGCACCAGGCCCAGCTTCTCCATCGCCTTCTGCGGCGCGGATTTCTCCTTGCGCGCAGGGGTGGTGGTGTCGGTGGGCATGGGACAATTTTGCGGCATGACACGACCTTTCCAGCTGGCCGACTTTGATTTCGAGCTGCCCCCCGAGCTCATCGCTCAGCATCCCACGGCCGAGCGCAGTGCGTCGCGCCTGCTCGACGGCTGCACCACACCACCCGCCGATCGCATCTTTCGCGAGCTGCCCACCCTGCTGCGCGCGGGCGACCTGCTGGTGTTCAACGACACCCGTGTGATCAAGGCGCGGCTGCTGGGCAGCAAGGCCTCGGGCGGGTCGGTTGAGGCGTTGGTGGAGAGGGTGCTTCCTGGCAACGAAGTGATGCTGCACCTGCGCGCCAGCAAGTCGCCCAAACCGGGCGCGGTGATCCGCTTCGTTCACGGCGACAAGAGCTTTGAAGCCGAGATGCTCGGCCGCGGCG
>JBBRFR010000285.1:0-5405 GCA_038241485.1 Burkholderiales bacterium | reverse complement strand
CATCGACCTGATCGCGCCCATCGGCAAAGGCCAGCGCGCGTTGCTGGTGGCCCAGCCCAAGACCGGCAAGACGGTGATGATGCAGCAGCTGGCCCACGCGCTGGTCGCCAACCACCCCGAGGTCTACCTGATCGTGCTGCTCGTAGACGAGCGCCCCGAAGAAGTGACCGAAATGGTTCGCACGGTGCGCGGTGAAGTCATCAGCTCCACCTTCGACGAGCCAGCAGCACGCCACGTGCAGGTCGCCGAAATGGTGATCGAACGCGCCAAGCGCCTGGTCGAGATGAAGCGCGATGTGGTGATCCTGCTGGACTCCATCACCCGCCTGGCACGCGCCTACAACAACGTGTTGCCGTCATCGGGCAAGGTGCTGACCGGCGGTATGGACTCGAACGCGCTGCAGCGCCCGAAGCGTTTCTTCGGCGCCGCACGCAATGTCGAAGAAGGCGGCTCACTGACCATCATCGGCACCGCGCTGGTTGACACCGGCAGCCGCATGGACGAAGTGATCTACGAAGAATTCAAGGGCACCGGCAATTGCGAAATCCACCTCGACCGCCGCATGGCCGAGAAGCGCGTGTACCCATCGATCCTGATCAACAAGAGCGGCACCCGCCGCGAAGAGCTGCTGCTGCAGCCTGAAATCCTGCAAAAGACCTGGATTCTTCGCAAGCTGCTGTACCCCATGGACGAGATCGAGGCGATGGAGTTCATCCTCGACAAGATGAAGTCGACCAAGAACAACCACGATTTCTTCGACATGATGCGGCGCGGCGGCTGACCGTCAGGCCCACGTGGCATAATCGCGGGTTTTCCGCATTCTGGAAAGTGCGCCAAAGGGTTTGGCGTGGCTCCCAGCACTCACCAGCGAAGAGGCTCCCCATGAAAGACGGCATTCACCCCAACTACCGCGACGTGTGCTTCGTCGACCTGTCCAACGGTTTTAAGTTCGTGACGCGCTCTTGCGCTCAGACCAAAGAAATGACCAAGCTGGACGATGGCCGTGAAGTGCCGCTCTACAAGCTGGAAACCACCAGCGAGTCGCACCCTTTCTACACCGGCACGCAAAAGAGCGTCGACTCGCTCGGCGGCCGTGTCGAGAAGTTCCGCAACAAGTTTGCGCACCTCAAGAAATAAGCGCCTCTCGCAGGCACTCAAGAGGCAGCTTCGGCTGCCTTTTTTGTTGCCCCGATCAAAGCCGCACCCGAGTTGCTGCATCATCGCCGTCTGCTGAATACCGTGACATCTTGAACACTCCGAACCCTGCCCTGGTCACCGCACGTGCGGCGCGCCGGCTACCACGGCTGGCGCTGCTGCTCTTTTGCGCGGCCTACTTGCTGCCCGGCTTGTTTGGCCGCGACCCGTGGAAAAACGCCGACCTGACCGCCTTCGGCTACATGGTGAACATTGCGCAGGGGCACACCTCGTGGCTCTCACCGATGGTCGGCGGCTTGCCGGCCGATGCGGCCCTGCTGCCTTACTGGTTGGGCGCCATCTTCATCAAGCTGTCGGGTGGTTTGATCGCGCCTGAGCTGGCGGCGCGCATTCCGTTCGCCATGTTGTTGGGGCTGAGCTTCCTGCTTACTTGGTACAGCACCTACCACTTGGCGCGCACCGACGCCGCACAGCCGTTACCCTTTGCCTTTGGTGGCGAAGCAAGCCCCGTCGACTACGCCCGAGCCATTGCCGACGGTGCCTTGCTGGCCCTGATCGCGTCACTGGGCCTGCTCCAGCTGGGCCATGAAACCACACCTGAGCTCGGCCAGCTGGCCAGCGTAGCGCTGTTTCTTTACGCGCTGTCGGCCAGCCCGTTTCGACCCTGGCAGAGCCGCGTTGCCGTGCTGGTCGCCCTGCCCGCGCTGGCCGCGAGCGGCGCCCCCAGCATGGCAATGCTGCTGGCCGCAGCGGGCGCGCTCGCCTGCTGGCGTTCCAGCTATGCGCCGGCACGCCAGTTTGTGTGGTGGGTGATCGCGGCAGCGCTGGTGGCAGCGCTGGTGGCCACTGCGCTCGGCGCATGGGGCTGGCGGCTCGATCGCTACATCGATGCAACCGACGTCTTCAGCGTCGTTCGCCTCTTGGCTTGGTTCATGTGGCCGGCGTGGCCGCTGGCGCTGTGGACGCTGTGGCGTTGGCGTGCGCATCTGCTGCACCGGCACATTGCGGTGCCGCTGGGTTGTGCGCTGGTCAGCCTGTTGGCCTGCGTGGCCATGGGGGGCTCCGACCGTGCGCTGATGCTGGTGCTGCCACCACTGGCGGTGCTCGCTGCCTTCGCCCTGCCCACGTTGCACCGCGGCACGGCAGCAGCGATCGATTGGTTTTCTGTCTTCTTCTTCAGCGCGTGGGCGCTGGCGATCTGGGTGGTGTACCTGTCGGTCTACGCTGGCATTCCCGCCAAGCCCGCGGCCAACGTGATGCGCCTCGCGCCCGGCTTCGTGCCGAGCTTCTCGGTGCTGGCCCTGGTGGTGGCCAGTGTGGCCACCATCGCCTGGCTGTGGCTCGTGCATTGGCGCACCGGGCGTCACCGTCACCCGCTGTGGAAGAGCATGGTGCTGCCCGCGAGCGGTGTGGCCTTGTGCTGGCTCTTGCTGATGACGCTGGGTCTACCCTTGTTCGACTATGCACGCAGCTACCGGCCGCTCATCACCCGCATCGCGCAATACGTGCCACGCGACGCCTGCATTGCCGCGCCCGGCATGAATCGCGCACAGCTGGCAGCACTCGAATACTTCGGCGACTACCGTGTCGACGGCTTGGCCAAGGCCGACACGACGCGCTGCGAGTTCTTGCTGTTGACCGAGACCGTCAAACGCCGCGCACCGGTCGCACCGGGCTGGCAACTGATGGCACGTGAGCAGCGCCCTTCCGACAAGGAAGAGGTGGTCGCCATCTACCGCCGCGAGAGCGGGGAATTCCCGAAGCCATAGCCCGAAACCTCAGTTAGAAACAGCCTGGTCGCCGGATCGTGTGAAGCGCCTCGCATCTGGCGCCGGCTCGACGATGCGCACGCGCGCCGCCGGAAAGATCAGGCTGAAACTCGACCCCTTGCCCGGCTCGCTGTGAACGTCGAGCTCGCCGCCGTGGCGCTGCACCACATGCTTGACGATGGACAACCCGAGCCCCGTGCCGCCGGTCTCGCGCGAGCGGCTGCCATCCACACGGTAGAAGCGCTCGGTCAAACGGGGGATGTGCTCCCGCGCGACGCCAATGCCGGTGTCGCTCACCGTCACTTCACCCGACCCGTCGTCGCGCACTCGCCAGCTCATGCTGATGCGCCCGCCCTCGGGCGTGTAGCGCACGGCATTCGTGGCCAGGTTGACGATGGAACTCATCAACTCGCTTTCGATGCCTGCGAGTTGCACACCATCAGCCTCGGACACGCTGAACTGGTGGCGGCCCATCGACAAAGCCACCGCATCTGCGTGCGCTTGGCCTAGCAGCTTGCCCACCGACACCCAGCGATCGGCGGGGGGGCGCGGGCCGCCCTCGAGCTGGGCCAGCGTCAGCAGGTCGCTCACGAGCGTTTGCATGCGCTGGGTCTGCTGCCCCATCAGGCTGAGCACGCGGCGTCGCTCCACCTCGGTGAGCGGGAGGCTGTCCATGGTCTCGATGAAGCCGGAGAGCACCGTCAGCGGGGTGCGTATCTCATGCGAGACGTTGGCCACAAAATCACGTCGCATCGCGTCGGAACGTTCGCGTTCGGTCACGTCTAGCGACAGCACCAGCTTCAACCCGTCGCCGTACTCACGCACCAGCACCGACAAGGTTCCCCGCCCGCGTGGCTCGGGGATCGATACCGGCTCGGCAAACTTACCAGCTTGCAAATAAGCCACAAAGGCAGGAGCACGCACGAGGTTGGTCACACGCTGACGGCGGTCGCGCGTGGGGTCGAGGCCGAAGTGATCGGCAGCGATCGAGTTGCACCAGTTGATCTGGTCGGCCTCGTCGAGCAGCAACACGCCGTTGGGAGAGGCCTCCATCGCCGACAAAAACTGCGCCAGGCGCGTCTGCTCGAGTGCCATGCTCGTTTCGCGACTGCGAATGGAGCGCTCAACGCGGTAGCCGATCTCGCCCCAGAAGCCGGTGTCGCGCGGCGCCTGGCCTTCTTGGCTGCCGCTCAGCCAATGGATGAGGCGGTAGCCACGCAGTGTGTCGAGCAGTGCCAGCAGGCTCACGCCGAGCGCGCCACCAAAGAGAGCACCGATCACTGGCGTCTGCAGCGGTGCACCCGCGAGGTAACCCACAAAACCACCCGCCGCCAGGGCCAACGCGCCGGCCAGCAGTCGTGGCACCAACCAGTTCATGCGCGCTTTATGCAGACAGCGTCTGCACCTGGTGGGTCAACCGATAGCCCGCGCCGCGCACGGTTTCGATCATGTGCGCGCATTGCACCGGGCTCAGGGCTTCGCGCAGCCGCTTGACGTGCACGTCGACCGTGCGCTCTTCGATGAACACATGGTCACCCCACACCCGGTCGAGCAGCTGTGAGCGGCTGTGCACCCGCTCCGGGTGGGTCATGAAGAAGTGCAGCAAGCGGAACTCGGTGGGGCCGAGGCGAAGTTCATGCCCTTCACGCGAAACACGCCGCGTGGCCGGGTCGAGCTTAAGCAGGCCCACTTCGACCGCAGCATCCAAGGCCTCGGGCGCCTTGCGCCGCAGCACCGCACGGATGCGCGCCATCAGTTCGTGGGTCGAGAACGGCTTGGTGAGGTAGTCGTCGGCGCCGGCATCGAGGCCCGAGATCTTGTCGGCCTCTTCGGCTCGCGCAGTGAGCATGATGATGGGCAGCTCGCGCGTGCGCGCCTGAGAACGCCAGCGCTTGGCGAGCTGAAGGCCCGACTGACCAGGCAGCATCCAGTCGAGCACCACCAGGTCGGGCAGCACACGATCCACCTGAGCCAGCGCTTCGTCGGCTGTGGTCGCGACCACCACCTCATAGCCGGCATGCCGCAGGTTGATCGACATCAGCTCGGCAATTGCCGATTCGTCTTCCACCACCAAAACCTGGCTCATGACTACCTCCCGTTCGTCGAGTACGCCGACCGATCCCCCGAGGGGATGCGGGCCGGCTTGGGAGCGGCCCGGCGCGCGGCCCGCTCAGTGCAATTCATCACCATGCTCACTTGACCATCGACTCGACGGTCTCGACCGGGTTGTGCCGCACGTCGGTGCCCTTGACGATGTAGATGATGACCTCGGCCAAGTTCTTGGCGTGGTCACCCACACGCTCGATGGCCTTGGCCACAAAGATCAGGTCGATGCTCGACGAGATGGTGCGCGGGTCTTCCATCATGTAGGTGATGAGCTTGCGCATCAGGCCGTCGAACTCCTGGTCGATCTGGTCGTCTTGTTTGAGCACCTCGACGGCCTTGGCGATGTCGAGGCGCGCAAACGCGTCGAGCGCCTTG
>JBBRFR010000284.1:0-5423 GCA_038241485.1 Burkholderiales bacterium | reverse complement strand
AAGCCCCCCGTGTGGCGCTTGTGTGTGGAGCGCGAAACGCTGCGCGCACCGGCTCAGCGCGACAAGCTGCAGGCGGCTTTATCAGACTTGCTCCAGCACGCCGTGCAGATTGAAGTTGAAGCCGGCGTCGCCAGCGACACCCCCGCGCAACGCGCCACCTTGGAGCGCACGCGCCGCCAAAACGAAGCCGAACAAATCATCCACAACGACCCGCTGGTGCAGGCCTTGATGCAGCAGTTCAAAACCGCGCGCATCGTGCCGGGCTCAGTCAAACCCCATTAGGAGAACACGCCATGATGAAAAACCAACTCGCCGGCCTGATGAAACAAGCCCAGGCAATGCAAGACAACCTGAAGAAAGCCCAGGATGAGCTGGCCACCATCGAGGTCGAGGGCCAATCGGGTGCTGGCCTGGTCAAGATCACCATGACCTGCAAGCACGACGTGAAGCGTGTGGCTATCGACCCCAGCCTGCTAGCCGATGACAAAGACATGCTCGAAGACCTGGTGGCCGCCGCCTTCAACGATGGCATCCGCCGCGCCGAAGAAGTGTCGCAAGACAAGATGGGCAAGCTCACCGCGGGCATGCCCATGCCTCCGGGCATGAAGTTCCCGTTTTGAACACGGTGCTCGCAAAACCTCCGTTCGGGCTGAGCCTGTCGAAGCCGGCGTGTTGCACGGTGCAGGCCCTTCGACAAGCTCAGGGCGAACGGGTCGCGTGCCCCAGACCTCGTGGCTGAACCCGCGTTAGAAGGGCTGATCGAAGCCCTGCGCCGCTTGCCCGGTGTGGGCCAGAAATCGGCGCAGCGCATGGCCTTCCACCTGCTGCAGCACGACCGCGAAGGCGCACGGCGCATTGCGCAGTCGCTGCAAGGTGCGGTCGACAACATCCGCCACTGCGAGCGCTGCCACACCTTCACCGAAGCGCCGATTTGTCGCACCTGCCTTGACGACACACGCGACAAACGCCTGCTCTGCGTGGTGGAAACGCCCGCCGACCAGGCCGCGATGGAGCGCACCGGCAGCTACCGCGGCCTCTACTTCGTGCTGATGGGCCACCTGAGCCCGCTCGACGGCATTGGCGCGCGAGACATCGGCCTGCAGCAGCTCCTCGACCGTGCGGCCGATGGCACGGTTGATGAAGTCATCGTTGCGACCAACTTCACCGCCGAGGGCGAGGCCACTGCCCATGTGCTGGCCGAGACACTCAAAGCGCGAGCCATCCGCGTGACCCGCCTCGCGCGCGGCGTGCCCATCGGCAGCGAGCTTGAATACGTCGACTTGGGCACCATCGCCCACGCGCTGATCGACCGGCGCTGAAGCGTCAACCCGAACGAGGCACCCCTTAGAGGGCGGTGAATCAGCCGGGCGGTTCTGCATAATCCATCACATAAATAGGATGTGATGGGAGGGGCCAAGTGTCCAATCAAGTAGTAGCTGGGGCAGAGCCGCGCCCCGACGGCGCCCATGCGCCCGAAGTGTTGGCACCGATCAATGCGCTCGCTGCGCCGCCAGCCCCCAAAGCGCTACAGGCCTTGTGCCTTATCGCTCGCCTGCACCACATCGCCGCCGAGCCTGCGCACCTGACGCATCAACTCGGCTGGCCACCCAGCCACACCCCCAGCACCGACGACCTGCTGCTCGCCGCCAAGCACCTGGGCCTCAAGGCCAAGCTCAGCCGCAGCCCCATCGACCGCCTGAACCTTGTGCCGCTGCCGGCACTGGCCTTGATGGCCGACGGCCGGTTCTGCGTGCTGGCTCAATGCGACGGCCAACGTGTGCTCATGCAAGAGCCCGGCGGCCGCCCGGTCATCGAGCCGCTGGGTGTCTTCGAGACGCAGTGGAGCGGCCAGCTCATCCTAATCACCAGCCGCGCTTCGCTGGCTGGCGCGCTGGCCACGTTCGACTTCAGCTGGTTCATCCCCAGCCTCGTCAAATACCGCCGCCTGTTGGGCGAGGTGCTGGTCGTCTCACTCTTCCTTCAGCTCTTTGCGCTGGTGAGCCCGCTCTTCTTCCAGGTGGTGATGGACAAGGTGCTGGTGCACCGCGGCATGTCCACGCTCGACGTGCTCATCATCGGCCTGGTGGTGGTGGTGCTGTTCGAGAGCGTGCTGACCATCTTGCGCACCTATGTCTTCAGCCACACCACCAGCCGCATCGACGTGGAGTTGGGTGCTCGCCTGTTCCGCCACCTGCTTCAGCTGCCGCTGGCCTACTTCCAGGCGCGGCGTGTGGGCGACTCGGTGGCCCGTGTGCGCGAACTGGAAAACATCCGCAGCTTCCTCACCGGCAATGCGTTGACCCTCGTGCTCGACGTGTTGTTCTCGGTGATCTTCATTGCGGTGATGTTTCTCTACAGCGTGCCGCTCACGCTGATCGTGCTGGTGAGCCTGCCGCTCTACGTGGGCTTGAGCCTGACCCTCATGCCCATCCTGCGTGCCCGCCTCAACGAAAAGTTTGCACGCGGTGCCGAGAACCAGTCGCTGCTGGTCGAAACCGTCACCGGCATCCAGACCGTGAAGGCCAGCGCGCTGGAGCCCGCCATCGCCAAACGCTGGGACGACCAGCTCGCCGCCTACGTGTCGGCCAGCTTCAAGACCAGCACGCTCGCGAGCTACGGCCACGAAGGCATCAACCTCATCGGCAAGCTCGTCAGCGCCGTCACCCTCTGGTATGGCGCGCGCCTGGTGATGGAGCAGCAACTGAGCGTGGGCCAGTTTGTTGCGTTCAACATGTTTGCCCAGCGCGTGGCCCAGCCCATCATGCGCATGGCGCAGATGTGGACAGATTTTCAGCAAACCGGCATCTCCATGGCCCGCCTGGGCGACATCCTCAACACCCGCACCGAGGTGCCGCCCACCGCCGCTGCGCAGTTGCCCCCGCTCAAGGGCCGCATCCAGTTCGACGCTGTCACCTTCCGCTACCGCCCCGAGGCCCCGCCCGTTCTGCATGGCCTGAGCCTGGAGGTGCGAGCCGGCGAGGTGATCGGCATCGTCGGTCGCAGCGGCTCGGGCAAGAGCACGCTCACCAAGCTCGTGCAACGCCTGTACACCGCCGAACAAGGCCGGGTGATGGTCGACGGCATCGACATCAGCCTCATCGACGCCGCGCAGCTGCGCCGGCAGATCGGCGTGGTGCTGCAAGAGAACCTGCTCTTCAACCGCAGCGTGCGCGAAAACATCGCCATCACCGACCCGGCCGCACCGATCGAAGTGGTGATGCAAGCCGCTCAACTGGCCGGCGCGCACGAGTTCATCAGCGAGCTGCCCGAAGGTTACGACACCGTGGTGGGCGAGCAGGGCAGCAGCCTCTCCGGCGGCCAGCGCCAGCGAATTGCCATTGCACGCGCCTTGTTCACCAACCCGCGTGTGTTGATATTCGATGAAGCCACCAGCGCACTCGACTATGAGAGCGAAGCCATCGTTCAACGCAACATGGCGAGCATCTGCAAAGGCCGCACCGTGATCATCATTGCCCACCGCCTGAGCAGCGTGCGCCAGACCCACCGCATCATCGCCATGGACAAAGGCCGCATCGTCGAACAAGGCAGCCACGACGAGCTGCTCAAACAACCCAAGGGGCTCTACGCCCACCTGTGGGCCATGCAGGCCGGAGGCCCGGCATGAGCAACGCTGCCACACCCCGCCACCCGGCGATCGAGCTGCTGGCGCGCTACAAGGTCATCTTCCAGGCGGCCTGGGCCGTGCGGCGCGAGCTGGCGGGCCCCAAGCGCCTGGCGGATGAAGCGGCCTTCTTGCCCGCCGCACTCAGCCTGCAGGAAACCCCGGCCCACCCAGCACCGCGGCGCGTGGCCTGGGTGATTTGCGCGCTCTTTGTCATTGCGATCACCTGGGCCATCTTCGGCCAGATTGACATCGTGGCCGTGGCCTCGGGTCGCATCGTGGTGAGCGAGCGCACCAAGACCTTGCAGCCGCTGGAAACCAGCGTGGTCAAGCGTGTGTTGGTCAAAGACGGCGACACGGTGCAAGCCGGCCAGGTGCTGGTGGAGCTCGACGCCACCATCGCCGCCGCCGACGGCGCCAGCGTGCAAGAGCAGCTGAGCGCGATGGTGTCGGAGGAGGGCCGAACCACCGCCCTGTTGCTCGCGCTGAAAACAGGGCGCTCGCCGGTGCTGCCTGCCGCCACACCCACCCTCAGCCTCGCACCGACTCCCATTCCCACCCCCACTCCGTTCGGGCTGAGCCTGTCGAAGCCAGCGCCAAGCACAACCCCTCGGGATAACGCCCAACTCCAAGCCGAATACCAAGACATCACCGCCAAGCTCGCGAAGCTGAACGCCGAACAAGCGCGGCGCGAGGCCGAGATCGCCACCGTGCGCCAGACCATCGCCAAGCTCGAAGCCACCTTGCCCATCGCCCAGCAGCGCGAGGCCGACTTCAAGCGCCTCACCGACGAAGGTTTCATCGCAGGCCACGCGGGCCAAGACCGCACCCGCGAACGCATCGAACAAGAGCGTGACCTGGCCACCCAGCGCGCGAGGCTGGCCGAAGCCCAGGCCACCCTCGCGGAGAGCGCCAACACCCGCAGCGCCTACCTCGCCGAAACCCAACGCGCCTTGAGCGACCGCCAGGCCCAAGCCAGCTCCAAGCGCGAGCAGCTCACGCAAGAGCGCAGCAAAACCGAGCAACGCACCCGCCTGACGCAAATGACCGCCCCCGTGGCCGGCACGGTGCAACAGGTCGCCGTGCACACCGAAGGCGGCGTGGTGACACCGGCCCAAGTGCTGATGGTCATCGTGCCCAAAGACGCGCAGGTGACGGCCGAAGTGGTGATTGACAACAAAGACATTGGCTTCGTCAACGCAGGGCAAGTGGCCGCCATCAAGCTTGAGACATTCCCCTTCACCCGCTACGGCACGGTCGAAGCCAAGGTGCGCAGCGTGACCGCCGACGCGGTGAACGACGAAAAGCGCGGCGCCATCTTCCCGGCCACACTGGCCCTGAGCCAGAACAGCATCGTGGTCGACGGCAAACGCATCCACCTGAGCCCCGGCATGAACGTCACCGCCGAGATCAAGACCGGCAAGCGCAGGGTCATCGACTACCTGCTCAGCCCGGTGCAAACGGCGGTGAGTGAAAGCATGGGAGAGCGCTGAAATGAGCGCCCAGTGGATTACCCAACAAGCGCCAGATCAGGCGCACAGGCTGAACGCAATTTGGCCCCTCCTCACGTCGTTCGGGCTGAGCCTGTCGAAGCCAGCGCAGTGCACAACGCGACCTCCGTTTGCCCAGAGCGCACCTCCTGCGTTCGCCGTGAGCGCGCTCCGTCCGTCAGCCGTGAGCACACTCCGTCCGTTCGTCCAGAGCGCGCCCGCCTCCGTTCGCACTGAGCCTGTCGAGGGGTGCGCACAGCACGGCGCTGGCTTCGAAAGGCCCAGCCCGAACGAAGCAAGGGGTGCGCCTG
>JBBRFR010000283.1:0-5429 GCA_038241485.1 Burkholderiales bacterium | reverse complement strand
CCCTCATTGCCGGCTTCGCCGTGGCATCGCTGCTGCTCGCCGGCTGTGAAAGCATCAGCCCGACACAAAAGGGCACCGCCGTCGGCGCCGGTGCAGGCGCTGGCGTGGGTGCTGTGATCAGCAAGGCCACCGGCGGCAGCGCCGGAACCGGCGCCGTGGTCGGCGGCGCACTCGGCGCGGTGGTCGGCAACATCTGGTCGAAGCGCCAGGAAGAGCGACGCGTGGCGATGGAGCAGGCCACCAGGGGCACCGGCGTCGAAGTGACCCGCACCCCCGACAACCAGCTCAAGCTGAATGTGCCGAACGACATCTCGTTCGACGTCAACAGCGCCACCATCAAGCCCGAGTTGCGCGCCGTGCTCGACCCCTTCGTGAGCAGCCTGCAAGGCGACACCACCGTGCGTCTGAGCATCATCGGCCACACCGACAGCACCGGCTCCGATTCGATCAACAACCCCTTGTCGCAGGAGCGCGCCTATAGCGTGCGCGACTACCTGACGTCGCGTGGTGTCTCCTCCAGCCGCATCGAAACCGCCGGCCGCGGTGAACGCGAGCCGATCGCCGACAACGGCAGCGATGCCGGCCGGGCCAAAAACCGCCGGGTTGAGATCTTCCTGCGCGAGACCGGGCAAAGCTGAGCCCCCCCAGTCGCTTCACTCCTGCCCCCAAGGGGCGCCGCCTGGCGGACCGGCAAAGCCGGCTCCGCGGGCGTTGCTCGATAGAAATCTGGCTGCGGCGCAGCGGATTTTCGAAGGGTCATAATCCGCCGGCACTCCCCAGGAGCCACCGACGTGACCCGCCCCACCCGCTCGCAATACGAAGATCTCATGCGCCATGTGAACGAACATGGTGTGTTCAAAGCCGACCGCACCGGCACCGGCACCCAGAGCGTGTTTGGTCACCAGATGCGCTTCGACCTGAACGAAGGTTTTCCGCTGGTCACCACCAAGAAGGTCTTCACCAAGGCGGTGATCGTTGAGCTGCTGTGGTTTCTGCGCGGTGACAGCAACGCCAAATGGCTGCAAGAGCGAGGCGTGACCATCTGGGACGAATGGGCCGCGCCCAACGGCGACCTGGGCCCCGTCTACGGCGTGCAGTGGCGCTCATGGCCCACCCCCGATGGCGGCCACATCGACCAGATCGCCGAGGTGGTCAACACGCTCAAGACCAACCCCGATTCGCGCCGCCTCATCGTGAGCGCGTGGAACGTGGCCGAGCTCTCCAAGATGGCACTCATGCCCTGCCACGCGTTCTTCCAGTTCTACGTGGCCGAAGGCAAGTTGAGCTGCCAGCTCTACCAGCGCAGCGCCGACATCTTTCTCGGCGTGCCCTTCAACATCGCAAGCTATGCGCTGCTCACGCACATGCTGGCCCAGCAGTGTGATCTGAAGGTGGGCGAGTTCATCTGGACCGGTGGCGACTGCCACCTCTACAGCAACCACGCCGAGCAGGTGGCGCTGCAACTCACGCGCACGCCCTACCCTTACCCCAGCCTGCGCATCAAGCGCCGGCCCGAGTCGATCTTCGACTACCAGCTCGAAGACTTCGAGATCGCCGACTACCAGCACCACGAGGCCATCAAGGCGCCGGTTGCGGTTTAGCAGCCTGTCCTGGGGTGTACCGTGGCGGGCTTGAACAACCCACCGGAGACTGGAATGGCAAAAGGCTACTGGATCGTGCGCGCCGACATCACCGACCCGGAGCAGTACAAGCTCTACGTGGCTGCCAACGCCGCACCCTTTGCCAAATACGGCGCGCGTTTCCTGGCGCGCGCGGGCCAGCACCAGGCGCTGGAAGGCGCGGCCCGCAGCCGCAACGTGGTGATCGAGTTCCCGAGCTACCAGGCCGCGCTCGATTGCTGGCATTCGCCGGAGTACCAGGCCGCGATAAAAATCAGGCTGCCGGTTTCAACCGCCGACCTGGTGGTGATCGAAGGCTACGAGGGCGCGCAGCCCGGCGGCTGAGTCAACCGAGCGCCGCCACGATCTGCGGCGGCGCTTGCACCAGCTCGATCAACACGCCCTCGCCCGCCACCGGAAACTCGTCGTTGCTCTTGGGGTGCACGAAGCAAATGTCGTAACCCGCCGCGCCCTGGCGGATGCCACCCGGCGCAAAGCGCACGCCATTGGCCGTGAGCCACTCCACCGCCTTCGGCAGGTCGTCAATCCACAGGCCGATGTGGTTGAGCGGCGTGGTGTGCACAGCCGGCTTTTTGTCGGGGTCGAGTGGTTGCATCAGGTCGACCTCGACCTTGAAAGCGCCCTTGCCCATCGCACAAATGTCTTCGTCAACATTCTCGCGTTCGCTGACAAAGTTGCCAGTGACTTCAAGCCCCAGCTTGTCGACCCAGAGCGTGCGCAGACGGTCTTTGCTCGGCCCGCCGATGGCCACTTGCTGGATGCCCAGCACCTTGAACGGTCTGCTCGTGTTCATTGGAATTCGATGATGACTTGATCGACAGCCAGGCTTTCGCCTTTGCTGGCCGACACCTTGGACACCACGCAGTCTTGCGTGGCGAGCAAGATGTTTTCCATCTTCATGGCTTCGATGACGGCCAGCTTCTCGCCGGCCAGCACCTTCTGCCCCGGGGTCACCGCCACATCAACCAACAGGCCGGGCATCGGCGAGAGCAATAACTTCGACAAGTCGGGCGGCGCCTTGAAGGGCATCAGCTGATGCAGCTGCGCCGCGCGCGGCGTGAGCACCTTGGCGTCGATTTGCGTGCCGTTGTGCGACACGCGATACGACAGGCCGATGCGCTCGATCTGCGCACAAAACGCTTCGCCGTCCAAGCTGCCATGGATCACGATGTCGCGCAGCGGTGACTGAAAGGCAATGCGGTAGGTCTTGTCGCCGATGCCCACATCGAAGCCGGCGCCCTGTGGCACCACGCTCACCGGCATGTGCTCGAAGCGGCCTTCGCCCAGCGCAGTCAACACGACAAACTCGCTGCCCACCTCGAACTCATGGCCCGGCATCTGGCCGCTGATGCGTGTGGCGCGCTCCTGGTGCTTGCGATTGGCCACCGCGGCGAGTGCGCGCAAGAACACCGGGTCGTCATGCGGCACGGCCTCGGCGGCGAAGCCCTTGCCGTAGTGCTCGGCGATGAAGCCGGTGTTGAAGTCGCCCGCCACGAACTTCGGGTGCGCCAAGAGCGCCGCCTGGAACGGAATGTTGGAGCTGATGCCTCGGATGGCAAAGGCGTTCAGCGCCCTGCGCATCTTGCGAATGGCGTCAAGCCGGTCTTTGCCGTGCACGATGAGCTTGGCGATCATCGAGTCGTAATACATCGGGATCTCGCCGCCTTCGTACACGCCGGTGTCCACGCGCACCCCATCCACTTCAGGCGGCGCAGCGTACTTCACCAGCCGGCCGGTGGAGGGCAGGAAGCTGCGGAACGGGTCTTCCGCGTTGATGCGGCATTCCATCGCCCAGCCTTCGCGCTTGATTTCTTCTTGCTTAAAAGGCAGCCGCTCGCCGGCCGCCACTCGGATCATCAGCTCCACCAGGTCGAGCCCGGTGATGCACTCGGTCACCGGGTGCTCCACCTGCAGGCGGGTGTTCATCTCCAGGAAGTAGAAGCTCTTGTCTTTGCCGACCACAAACTCTACCGTGCCGGCGGATTGGTAGTTCACGGCTTTCGCCAGCGCCACCGCCTGCTCGCCCATCGCCTTGCGCGTGGCTTCGTCGAGAAACGGGCTGGGCGCTTCTTCAATCACCTTCTGGTGGCGGCGTTGGATGGAGCACTCACGCTCGTGCAGGTACACGGTGTTGCCGTGCGCGTCGCCCAGCACCTGGATCTCGATGTGGCGTGGCTCTTCGACAAACTTCTCGATGAACACACGGTCGTCGCCAAAACTGTTGCGCGCCTCGTTCTGGCAAGCGGTGAACCCTTCAAAGGCTTCCTTGTCGTTGTGGGCCACACGCAGGCCTTTGCCCCCACCGCCCGCGCTGGCCTTGATCATCACGGGGTAGCCGATGCCCTTGGCGATTTCGACCGCTTGCTTCGCACCAGCGATGGCCGCGTTGTGTCCCGGAATGGTGTTGACACGGGCTTCGTTGGCGAGCTTCTTCGACGCGATCTTGTCGCCCATCGCCGCGATGGACGCGTGCTTGGGGCCGATGAAGACGATGCCTTCTTCTTCCACACGGCGTGCGAACGCTTCGTTCTCGCTCAAAAAGCCGTAGCCCGGGTGCACGGCCTGTGCGCCTGTTTGTTTGCAGGCGGCAATGATCTTGTCCATCACCAGGTACGACTCACGCGATGGCGGCGCACCGATGTGCACCGACTCGTCGGCCAGCTCGACGTGGCGCGCATCACGGTCGGCATCGGAGTAGACGGCGACTGTCTTGATGCCCATCTTCTTGGCGGTCTTGATGACGCGGCAGGCGATTTCGCCGCGGTTGGCGATGAGGATTTTTGTGAACATCTCAGTGTCTCCACACACCGTTCGTGCTGAGCTTGTCGAAGCATGAGCGGTGTGCGCTATGCCCTTCGACAGGCTCAGGGCGAACGGTGGTTGTTTGGCCTAGTTTCAAAGGGGAATATTTCCGTGCTTGCGCCACGGGTTCTCGATCTTTTTATTCCGCAACATCACCAGCGATCGGCAAATCCGCTTGCGCGTCTCGTGTGGCTGGATCACGTCGTCGATGAAGCCGCGCGCACCGGCCACAAAGGGGTTGGCGAACTTGGCCTTGTATTCGGCCTCACGCGCAGCCAGCTTGGCCGGGTCGCTCTTTTCTTCGCGGAAGATGATCTCCACCGCCCCCTTGGCGCCCATCACCGCGATCTCGGCGTTGGGCCAGGCGAAGTTGACGTCGCCACGCAGGTGCTTGGAGCTCATCTCGTCGTAAGCACCGCCATAGGCCTTGCGCGTGATGACCGTGATCTTGGGCACCGTGGCTTCGGCATAGGCATACAACAGCTTGGCGCCGTGTTTGATGATGCCGCCGTACTCTTGCGATGTGCCCGGCATGAAACCCGGCACGTCGACGTAGGTCACGATGGGGATGTTGAACGCATCACAAAAGCGCACGAAGCGCGCCGCCTTGATGCTGCTCTTGATGTCGAGGCAGCCCGCCAGCACCAGAGGCTGGTTGGCGACCACGCCCACGGTCTGGCCTTCCATGCGGCAAAAGCCGATCACGATGTTTTTCGCGTACTCGGGCTGCAACTCGAAAAACTCGCCGTCGTCGGCGGCCTTCACGATCAGCTCCTTCATGTCGTAGGGCTTGTTCGCGTTGTCGGGCACCAAGGTGTCGAGCGACCAGTCGATGCGCTCGGCCGGGTCGTTGCTCGGGCGCACCGGCGCTTTTTCGCGGTTGTTGAGCGGCAGGTAGTTGTAGAGGCGGCGCAGCATCAGCAGCGCATCCACATCGTTCTCAAACGCCAGGTCGGCCACGCCGCTCTTGGTGGTGTGCGTGCGCGC
>JBBRFR010000282.1:0-5430 GCA_038241485.1 Burkholderiales bacterium | reverse complement strand
GGCAGGCCACGAGCTTTCTGTTGGGCGAGTACAGCATCGAAGCCGAAGCCAGCCCGGTGTCTACCGCGGCCGATGGCTTGATCTCGTTGCGTCAGAGCGTGCAACGCAACTCCATGGTGCGCAAGCTCGAGGTCGTGAAGATGCGCGGCCAGCCCACGCTCGCTGGCTTGCACACGTTTCGCATCAGCGCGTCTGGCGTCACCGTGTTTGCTCCGGCAGGCGTGGCCGTGGGCACTGTCGCTGAATCGACGATTCCGCTGATCGAGGCCCGAGCGCTAACCGGCGTGCCGCGGCTGGACGACATGCTGGGCGGAGGTATCCCGCGCGGTTATTCCGTGCTGGTGGCCGGCCCGTCTGGCTCGGGCAAGAGCATCTTGGCGGCGTCGTTCCTGGCCGAGGGTGCGCGTTGCGGAGAAACCGGCGTGATTGCAGCCTTCGAACAGCACCCCAGACGATCACGCGACCCGGCGCTCGCCGGGCTCATTGCGAGTGACCGTGTGGGCGTGGTCGTCAGCCGAGCGCCCGACCTGTCGATCGACGAGATCGTTCTGTTGCTGATGAACGAAGTGCGGCGCCTCAAGGCCAGCCGCATCGTGATCGATTCGCTGTCGGGGTTCGAGCTCGCGGTGGCTCCAACGTTTCGCGAAGACTTTCGCGAGTCGCTGTCTTGCATGGTGACTGCGCTGGCGCCACTTGGCGTCACTGTGTTGATGACGTCGGAGCTCGAAGACCGGTACACCGATCTTCGCTTCAGCCCGTATGGCACGGCGTTTCTCACCGACGCGATCATCGTTCAGCGCTACATCGAGCTCAACAGCCAGTTGCAGCGCGTGATTGCGGTGGTCAAGGTTCGCTCCAGCAATCACTCCAACGAGTTGCGTTTGTTCAGCATCGTCGATGGCCGCATACAAGTGGGCGAAATGCTGCGAGATCAGGAAGGCTTGCTGGGCGGCAGGCCAACGCGGCAGCGAGACGCCGACGGGCGCAGCGTTGCCAATCGCCTCAAAGGGGCTTGACATGCAGCGACCAACAGGGGGCAAGGTGAAAAGCCTTTTTGGTGGCAGCGCCACCCCGCTCGACCGCGCCGCCCGGGAACTCGCCGAGCTGCAAGAGCAGTCTGCGCAGGTGCGCATGGTTCTGGCCCACATGCAAGAGCAACTGCACAAGACAGACGAGCCTCAAGGCGTGAGCAGCCAGGCCACCCAGCTCATGGAAGCCAACGAGCAGCTGGTTCTTTCGGCCATGCGTGCGCAGACCGACGCTGAGGCGCTGGCCAAGGCTCTCGAACAGGTGTCACAGGCGGCCGAGCTCAACGCCTTGATTGAACGGCGCGCGCGCGAGTCTTTGGCGGGGCTCAATGCCACGCTGGAGGGGCGGGTGGTGGCGCGCACACAAGAGCTCGAACAGGCGCGCGACGAGGCGCTCTCGGCCGGCCGGGCCAAGGAGCAGTTTCTCTCCAACATGAGCCACGAGATACGAACCCCCATGTACGGCATGCTGGGTGCGCTGGAGCTTTTGTCGGGCACGGAACTCACCCCGCAGCAGCGGCAATACATCAGCGTCGCCTCCACCTCGGGCGAGGCGTTGCTGGGCATCATCAACCAGGTGCTCGACTTCGCCAAGATAGGCGCCGGCCAGTCCGAGCTCACGCAAGAGCCGATTGACGTGCTCGCGGTGGTACGTTCGGTCACGCTGCTGTTTTCGTCGAATGCCAAGAGCAAGCTCGTCGAGCTGCGGCTGGAGGCAGGCCCTGAACTCTCGGGCTGGCGCCTAGGTGACGCCTTGCGCATTCGCCAGGTGCTGATCAATCTGGTGGGCAACGGCATGAAGTTCACCCGGCAGGGTGCCGTGGTGGTGAGGGTTCATGGCCATGACGACGAGAAGCGCGAGCGGGTCACGTTCGAGGTTTCAGACAGCGGGCCGGGCATTGCCAAGTCGCAGCTCGACAAAATTTTCGAGCCCTTTGTTCAGGAAGAAGGCGCGGCTGAGCGCGTGATGGGCGGCACCGGGCTGGGCCTCGCCATCAGCCGGGGGCTGGTTCGCGCGATGGGCGGCGAGCTGGAGGTGACGAGCCAGCTCGGCCACGGCGCGAGCTTTCGTTTCGAGCTGGACCTGCCACACGCCCGAGACCACGCGCCGGCCGAGCCCGCGCCGGCGGTTCGGCCCGAGCTTTCTCCCAAGCTCATTGGGCGGGCTCTGCTGGTCGAAGACAACAGCGTCAATCGCCTGATCGGCAGCGCCATGTTGGAAAAGCTGGGCCTGGAGGTGGTGATTGCCGAAGACGGCAAGGAGGCCCTGGACCGGCTCGCCGACGAATCGTTCGCGGTGATCCTGATGGACTGCCAGATGCCCGTGATGGACGGCTACCTGGCGACCACGCGGCTGCGCGAGATCGAACGCGCGGCAGGCAAGCAGCGCACCCCTGTCATTGCCTTGACGGCCAATGCGTTCAGCGGCGACGTGGCACGGTGCCTCGCGGCGGGCATGGACGACCACCTGGCGAAGCCTTTCGCCATCGAGCAGCTGCGCGCCATCATCGAGCCTTGGATGCCAGCCAGAGGCTGAGCGGCGGGGTTCCGCTGTTCGATGTGGGCAAGGTGCTGTCCACCGACGGCATCGATGGGGTCCATTTCTCAGAGCAAAACAACCTTGACCTCGGCGTGTTTGCGCGCGCGCGACGTGACGCAGCAAGGGCTGCCGACGATCGCGCTGACGCGCTTGGTGCAAGCCGGCAAGCTGGAGCGCGTGGCGCGTGGGCTGTACGGAGTTCCCGGCGCGAAGACCAACGAACACCGTTCGCTCGCCGAAGTCTCGGCGCGAGTACCCAAGGGCGTGGTGTGCCTGCTGTCGGCACTGCGGGTCCACGCAATCGGCACGCAGGCCGCGTTCGAAGTCTGGACCGCAGCCAATCGACAGCCGCGCGCTCGGGCGCACATGGCGATCCGAAGAAAGTGCCTACCTCGTCGTCGCACCCACGCCAAACGTCGAACACCAGCAAAGCATCGGGTTCAAAGGTAGGTAGAGATGTAGGTAGCAATGAAACACGGGCCGCGAGGGCCCGTGTTTGCTTGATAGTTGGCGGAGAGGGCGGGATTCGAACCCGCGGGGGGTTATTAGCCCCCACACGCTTTCCAGGCGTGCGACTTAAACCGCTCATCCACCTCTCCGTGAAGGGCGCGATTCTAGCCCACGCTCAAGGGGTACCCGGCGGCTTGTTCTTGATCAACGCCATCGAGGTGGCGATCAGCGAGGCCACTTCGCTCATGTTGCCGGGCACGATCATGGTGTTGTTCTTCTGCGCGAGCTGGGCGTAGGCCTCGACGGCTTTTTCGGCCACCTTGAGCTGCACCGCCTGCTCGCCGCCAGGGGAGCGAATGGCTTCGGCGACCTTGCGGATGGCTTCGGCCGTGGCGTCGGCCACGGCCACGATGGCGGCTGCTTCGCCCTGGGCGTTGTTGATCTCGGCCTGGCGCTGGCCTTCGGAGCGGGCGATGAAGGCCTCACGCTCGCCGGTGGCGATGTTGATCTGCTCCTGTTTGCGGCCTTCAGAGGCAGCAATCAGCGCGCGCTTTTCGCGCTCGGCGGTGATCTGCGCTTGCATCGAGCGCAAGATTTCAGCTGGCGGTGTCAGGTCTTTGATCTCGTAGCGCAGCACCTTCACACCCCAGTTTCCCGCAGCCTCGTCGAGTGCATTGACCACCGAGGCGTTGATGGTGTCGCGCTCTTCGAACGTCTTGTCGAGTTCCATCTTGCCGATCACCGAGCGCAGCAGCGTTTGCGCAAGCTGCGTGATGGCGAAGAGGTAGTTGCTGGAGCCGTAGCTCGCGCGCATCGGGTCGGTGATCTGGAAGTAGATGATGCCGTCGACCTGCAGCTGAGTGTTGTCGCGTGTGATGCAGACCTGGCTGGGCACGTCGAGCGGCACTTCTTTGAGCGAGTGTTTGTAGGCCACCCGTTCGATGAAGGGCACCACGAACTTGAGACCCGGTGTCAGCGTGCGGTCGTACTTGCCCAGGCGCTCGACCACCCAGGCGTTTTGCTGCGGCACGATCTTGAAGGTCTGGAAGACGAAGATGGCGGCAATGACTGCCAGAACGAGTGCGATTTCCATGGAGCGAGCCTTCAGTGAAGTGGAGAAAGAGGAGCCAGAACAAGCCAGTTGCCTTCAACGGCTTTGACCACGTGCTCGCCGCCTTGCGCGGGTGCGCCGGGTTGCAAGCGCGCCGTCCAGGTGGAGCCGCGGTAGGGGACGCGCGCGGTGCGGTCGGCGCTCCAGGCGTCGACGTTCACACGCTCGCCGATGTCGAGGTTGACGTCGCGGTTTTCTGCCGATGGTGCCGAGCGCGGGTTCTTCATGCGCTTCCAGTGCCACAAGGCCGTGGCGCCGCCGCCCGTGAGCGCGGCCACGACGATCTGCAGCGTGCCCGTCAGCCCCAGGTGAGCCGCCACGGCGGCGGCGGCCATGCCCAGCGCCAGCATCAACAAATAGAAGGTGCCGGTGGCCAGCTCGGCCGCCACGGCCACCCCGGCCAACACCCACCAGAACGTTGCCTGCGAGAAGTCCATTGCGAGTCCTTGTTTGGCGTGAGCGCGCAGTGTATGACGGTCATCGAACAGCTCTACACTTCGCGCTCTTTCAGTTTTACCGTCCCGGGGTTGCCATGCTGCGCTTTCGTTTTCCCATCGTGATCATCGACGAGGACTACCGTTCCGAGAACACCTCGGGGCTGGGCATCCGAGCGCTGGCAGAGGCCATCGAAAAAGAGGGCTTCGAGGTGCTGGGTGCCACCAGCTACGGTGACTTGTCGCAGTTTGCGCAGCAGCAAAGCCGGGCCAGCGCGTTCATCTTGTCGATCGACGACAACGAGTTCACCGAAGGCCCCGACCTCGACCCAGCGGTGCTCAGCCTGCGCAAGTTCATCCAGGAGATCCGTTTCAAGAACGCCGAGATCCCGATCTACCTCTACGGCGAGACGCGCACCTCGCAGCACTTGCCGAATGACGTGTTGCGCGAGCTGCACGGCTTCATCCACATGTTCGAAGACACGCCCGAGTTCGTGGCGCGCCACATCATCCGCGAAGCCAAGAGCTACCTTGACGGCTTGGCGCCGCCGTTCTTTCGTGCGCTGGTCGATTACGCGCAAGACGGCTCGTATTCATGGCACTGCCCGGGCCACTCGGGTGGCGTGGCGTTTCTCAAGAGCCCGGTGGGGCGCATGTTCCACCAGTTCTTTGGCGAAAACATGCTGCGTGCCGACGTGTGCAACAGCGTCGACGAGCTCGGCCAGTTGCTCGACCACACAGGGCCCATCGCGGCCTCGGAGCGCAACGCGGCGCGCATCTTCAACGCTGACCACTGCTTCTTCGTGACCAACGGCACCAGCACCAGCAACAAGATGGTGTGGCACCACGCGGTGGCGCCTGGCGATG
>JBBRFR010000281.1:0-5433 GCA_038241485.1 Burkholderiales bacterium | reverse complement strand
ACAGCGCGCAGGCGCAAGGCGTTGCGAGCAACGACGACGAACTGGTTGCGGTGCGGGTGATGCAGCGTTACGAGGAGCGCCTGGCCGCCTATCAGGCAGTCGATTTCGACGATCTGATCGGCCTGCCGCGCCAGCTGCTGGCGCGTGACGACGCGGTACGAGACAAGTGGCAGAAGCAGCTGCGCCATGTACTGGTCGATGAATATCAAGATACCAACGCGATCCAGTACGAGCTGCTTAAATCGCTGGTCGGCGACGCTGGAATGTTCACCGCCGTGGGTGACGACGATCAGAGCATCTACGGCTGGCGCGGCGCGACCATCGACAACCTGCGCCGCCTGCCGCTGGAGTATCCGCGCCTGAAAGTGATCGCGCTGGAGCAGAACTACCGCTCGACCGGGCAGATCCTGCGGGCGGCCAATGCGGTGATCGGCAACAACCCGAAGCTGTTCGACAAGAAGCTGTGGAGCGACATGGGCGACGGCGAGCCGGTGCAGCTGGTCGAGTGCGACAACGAAGAGCACGAGGCTGAGCGTGTGGTGGCGCGCATTCAAAGCTTGCGCGGCCAAGGTGGCGAAGTGCAGTTCAAGGACTTCGCTGTCTTGTACCGCGCCAACCACCTGGCGCGCATGTTCGAGAAGGCGCTGCGCCGCGCCAACATCCCGTACAAAGTCTCGGGCGGGCAAAGTTTTTTCGACCGCGCCGAGATCAAGGACCTGTGCGCCTGGCTGCGTTTGCTCGTCAACAACAACGACGACCCAGCGTTTTTGCGCGCCGTGACCACGCCCAAACGGGGCATCGGCCACCAGACGCTGTCGTCACTCGGCGAGTTCTCCGGCAAGTGGAAAACCAGCCTCTATGAAGCGCTCTTCGCCGAGAGCCTGGGCGCCGTGCTCAATGCGCGCGCCGTGGGTTCGTTGCACGAATTTGGTCGCTATGTGAACGACCTGGAGTACCGCGCCCGCCACACGGTCGGTGCCGAAGACGCCAAGGTCTTGTTGCTGGGCTGGCTCAAAGACATCGACTACGAGAAGCACCTGTACGAAGGCGAAGACAGCGAAAAACTCGCCGCCAGCCGCTGGACCAATGTGCTCGACTTCATCGACTGGATCGCCAAACGTTGTGGTGGCGAGATTGAAAACGACGGCGGCATCAGCGTGGAGACCGAGAAAAAAAGCGTGCTCGAGGTGGCACAAACCATCTCGGTCATCATCAGCTTGGCCGAGCGCGGCGACGAACAAGACGTGGTCACGCTGTCGACGCTGCACGCGAGCAAGGGCCTGGAGTGGCCGCACGTGATGCTGGTCGGTGTCAACGAAGGCCTGCTGCCCTTCAAGAGCGACGACGACGAGATGACGCCCGAGCGGCTTGAAGAAGAGCGCCGCCTGATGTACGTGGGGATTACGCGCGCACGACGCACGCTGGCAGTCAACGTGCTGCGCCGTCGCAAGAAGGGGCGCGACACCATCCAGGGTGTGCCCAGCCGCTTCATTGGCGAGATGAAGCTGCACGAAGCCCGCGCCCACGAAGACCCGCGCGAAAAACTCAAGGCGCTGCGCGCGGCGGCGGCCCAGCGAGCCGAGCAAGCCAAGCTGGCGGAGCCCCGCAACGCCGGCCCGGCGTGAGCCACTCAAGCCATCAAAACACGCTGCGTGGGCTTATGCGCTGGCAACCCCAACACGCCGCCGCGCCCAGCCCAAGCCGCCGAGCAAACCCGATGAGAGCAGCCAGATCGCCGCAGGCACCGGCACGGCCGAAGACACGCTGGCCGAGCCGCCAAAGTAGGCGCTGGTCACACCGCTCACATTGAAGCCTGTGATGTGGGCTGCGAAAAGGCTGTTGCCCTGGGCCGCGGTATTGGTCGAGTTTTCGGCAAAGCTCGCAAGCCCGAGCCCGGAATTCACCAGCTGAAAAATCAACGGGGTCAGTCGCGCCGAACCGGTGGTGCCCACGGCCACTTCAAAGCGGCCAAAGCCGTCCATTTGATTCGGCGGTGGCGCCAGAGAGGCGGTCCATCGGGTCGGAAGAACCCATTGCGCATTGCTGCCGGCGGCATCTTGCAGTGGATTGGTGAGGCCCGCCACGTTGAAAGCAAACTCCTGAATACCGAAGTTGCTGGCCGCGATTGATGTCAGCGGCGCCAGCAAAGTCACGGTGAAGGTGAGCCGGTTGGCCGTGTTTTCGTCAATCGTGGCCTGGGCGTAATTCACGATGTCGCCCAGCGCCGGGTTTGCATTCGTCTGGTTGAGGTAGTAGCTCACCATCGCGGCCTCGGCCGAGCTGGCCCACAGGCCCGGCAGTGCCAAGGCGGCGAGCACAAGATAAACGCGTTTCATGAACGTCCCCTGGATGTGCAGCGACAGGAAACCCCCGCCTGGGCGACCGACACATCCACACGACGCTCGATGGGCACCAATTTGTGAAAAGAGTGTGACGGCCCCATGGGCGGGTTACATAGTCCGTGGGCGACGAACCCCAGCCTGAATGGATGCGCCCCGCGGCCACTGCGGCCTGGCGCGCAAGAGAGGCTCAACCTCTGCCTTCCGCCTCGCGAAGTACGGGGCGGGCCGACAGTTGGTGCAAGAACTCGGCTCCATGGCGCCGAATGAACGGCGCGGCCAGCTTGATGGCCTGCGGCTCGGCGTCGGCCACTGCACGCAGGTCGAACAAGTCTCTCGTCTTGCCGCGGTGGCCGCGGTGCCACATCTTCTTCGCCATGATTTCGGCGCAACTCTCCACCCGGATCTTGCGGCCCGCGTGGGTCACCACCTCAAACGGCCGAGCCAGCAAGGAAGCGACCACCACGATGTCTATCTCGCCGGCTGGCAGATAGATCTTGATGAACTCGGCGTTCGCTTCGCAAGCGGCCCTGCAGTTCCACCGCAACCCGCATGAACGCTCTTTGCTCGCCGATCAGAGTTTTGAGTTCGAGGTGGGCACTGGTGCTCAGGCAGTCGGCCGTGGCGAGCGAGGTGTGACAGCGCAGCGGCGTTGGATGTCATTGGCAAAAGCAAGACATCGTGTGGGGTCGATCTACGACAACTTAGGTGGAGCCTGGTTCTGGTCCCACTGCCAAATGGTTGCGCCATAGTCACCACCAACTGATCGCATGACTTCCCCCGCGTTGAAGTACTTTCGACTACCGGCTTGTGCCGGTGTGAACCAGAAACCTTGAGCCGGGCACGGTTGATTCGCTTCGCAGCGTGATGCACCGGACGAGCTCGGCCCTTCCACAACCGGTGCGCCATCGTCGCCCTCCACTTCAAAGCGCGTGCCCTTTGAGCTCAACTCGATTTTGATTGCGTCGAGAACACGTCGCCTAACGTCTACCGAGATGGGTTGCGCTTCTTTCGTAGCATCCGTGAAGTGAAAATCATCCGCATAGATGACGTAGTCCATCCCGAATGAAGGGTCAAGTGCCTCGCCATGTACGGTGTAGGACTCACCATTGAATTCAAACTCGATACGGCTCGGCGTCATGTAAGTAATCATCAGGTTCCTATCGCGTGAAGACCACAGTTTCGACTTCAGTTAGCGGGTCAATCGCGGTGATTTTCGTAACTGCTGAATTCGCCCTGAGGCGCGGCAACTCTTTGGTTTCCCAGATATTGCCCGGGCGGAGCTTATCGCCGATGACGGCCCGCACTTCCCCAGAAGCGCCATTCGCATACTCTGCAGAAATATCCTCCCAAGCCTTGATCGATGTCGGATTTGCCGTATCCCATGGAGGCATCTTGATGTCGCGTTCTTCAATCAACATGTCCCACGTCTTGCCGCCATGCTTGGCCGCAATTTTGGCCGCCTGCTTGTCGCCCCCAACCCCGTTTGTTCTACCCGACCAAAAGAACGCGGAGTCCTTGTCGGTTTGAACACGCCGAAGGACTGCGCCTACACCGCCTCCAACCGCCTTCGGCTCGCCGCGCTTCCACTTGGTCACTATGGTTCGCGCTCCATCAGCCTTCCGCCTTAGATCGACCACCTTTCGCTTGCGCACCCTGAGCGCCTTGGCCAAGCCCTCAAACGCGTCCTTGAGCGTGTCGAGCAGCTTCTTGACCCGCGCACCGAGCCGCCCCCCAGCGGCGGCCCATTTGGCGCTGCCGTAAGCCGCTCCACCCGCCCCAGCGGTGAACGACGCCAGTAGCACCCCGATGGCCACGTCGATGATGATTTGCATGCCGCCGGAGGCGGCCAGTTCTCGCTGTTCGTCGGGTGGAATCGCGGCCCACCACTGGCTCGCAAATGTGGTGATCAGCGCGCGCGTCTTCTCGTCGTGGAAGATAAGGTTGAGCAGCTCCTTGATCTCGCTCGCCTCGGCCAGGACCTCGCGGCCTTTGCTGCGGTAGCTGGCGATCTTCTTGTCTAACTCGGCCCATTGACCCGTGATGAACAGCCGGTTGATCTCTCGTTTCTCTTTGTCCAGCTTGTAGATCAGCACGCCCAGCTGCCAAACGGTTTCTGCGGTTCCCGACAGCCAGTGCCAGGCGCCCACGGCCCCGCCCTGAGCGGTGTTGATGGTTTTCAGGTATTCCCGTTCCAGCCAGCCCGCTTCCTTCCACTCCTTCCATTCGTCCGCCATGTCGAGCTTGGTTTGCGCCACGATGGCGTCCAGGGCTTGGCGAATCTTGTCGCGCGCGGCCACGATGGACGCGTCATCGGTGTCGGGTGCGTCGTATTGGTATTCGACACTGACGGGGCCTTTTGCGACACCGCATAGCTGCGCCTGGCCTTTGTCATCGAGGCAGCCTTTGCGGATTTCTCCATCAGACAAAGTCGCGAGGAATGTTGCGTTACGAACCGGCGTGCGATCCAGGTCACCGTAGTGATAGAGGAGCGTGTAGTCCGTCAGCACCCTGGGCACAAGGATCTCCTTGCGCTGAGTCATTGCCGTAGGCGAAGCGGTAGAACCTCCCGCAGGCTTGTATTTTGGGTCGGCCATGGGTTATCGCTCCTCGATCAGTTCGATCGAGAGCGACTCGGCATCGACAGCTGAGACGATGTGCGTCTTGCCGTCTTCACCGGTGGTGCCGTACTCGTAGGTACCGTCGGAGCGCTTGATGCGGTACTCCCGTTGTGCGAGTGGTTGACCGGTCTTCTGATCTTTAAGCACAAACGCTTCATCAAACAGCTTGACCCGCGAATCCGGCAAGCCCGGCAGATTGGCACTGCCCGACCCACCGCCCGCCCACGCGTGCGTGGCCGCCTTGACGGTGAAGGTGCCGGGGGTGATGAAGTCGATGTTGGCGCCGTCGAGCACGACCTTGGAGTCGCCCCCCACGATCTCGATGCGCGAGCTGGCGGTGATGGTGATCTCGTCGTTGACCGAGATGACGGTGATGTCCTTGTCGGCCAGGATCTCCAGCGCATCGGTGTGCGCCCTGAGACTCAGGTTGCCATTGGCCGCAATGGTCTGCAGCTCGCCCTGGTGGGTGTACA
>JBBRFR010000280.1:0-5438 GCA_038241485.1 Burkholderiales bacterium | reverse complement strand
CAACTCAGGCAAGGAGCGGCGTAGGCGAGCTTTTGTGCCCATTCAAAAATCTTGCCCCTTGCTTGTGCATCCAACCCGCGCATCGGGATCAGCAATGGTGCGATCTCAATGAGACTTTCTTCTGGTGTGCCCTCGAACAACGAGAGGTAGGGAGCGCTCCACCGCTCCAGCATGAGGTGGCTGCCTTCCGCAGGCGCGGTATCGACGATGAGGCACAGGGATCGCTGGCGGGCTTGCGCTGCATCGAAGGCGTGTTGCAAAGCATCGCGAATATGCATCAGACCAACACTCCAGGAGCGCCCTGCTTCATTGCGTTCAGCAAACAGCTTTTGCATGCCGCTCGCGGCAATGTCGGCATCGCATAACTCTCACTGCCCGGCCCCACAAAACTCTTCGTCGCCGCCTTGACCGTGATCTTCCCCGGGCACTGCACGGTGATGCCTTCTGCACTGATCACGAGTTGCGCGCCGCCCGATGTTTGAAATGTGATCTTCTTAGCCGCGGCCCATACCACCGCACCCACGGCCGACTGCACGTTGATCAAGCCCTTGGCCGCCACCTGCGCGCTGCCGGCCTGCGCCTGCATCTGCACCGGCCCTTGCGCCGCGATCATCGTCAGGCCCTTGCCCTTGGCCCCTTCACCCGCTTGCACCGCACCGGCCAAGATGCCAATGCTCTGCCCGGTGTTCACTCTGAGCTGGTTGCCACTGGCAATGTGGATGTCTTGCCCCGCCTGCCAGCTGATGGCCTCGCCGCTGGCGAACTGGATGTCTTGCCCGGCCACCACCGCCAGCCCGGCCTTGGCGGTGATCGCCACGATGGGGTCGGTGGTGTGCGGCAGCTTGCCGCTTGTCGCCTGCGTGCTCTTGTTGCCCGCGTCGCTGAGGGCCGCATCCATGCCTGCCTGGCTCACCATGCCGCTGGCCGCCTGGTGCAGCGCCTTCATCGGCGCGAGCTTGTCGCTCAAGGCACTCTGGCTGGCCTTGATGGTGCCCACCGAGCTGGCCAGTGCGGTGGTCTGGTGCGTCTGTGCGGCCCGGCTGAAGCTGTCGGCCAAGGTGAGAGCTTGCTTGAGCAAGGCCATGCCGGCCGCGTTGTCGCCCGCCGGGTCGGACGGGTTGGCGCCGTAACTGGTGATCAGCAGCCCCTGCGTGGCGCGGATGGCGCCATAGGCATCGGTGCGCAGCTCGAAGCCCAGGCCTCTGTACGAAGCTCGCGTATTGTCGGCTTGGTGAATTAGATAACCGAGGTTAAGTTGGGTGGCGTGTTGGGTCGTTGCCAACTGCACTCTGAGCTGCCCCGGCGTGTCGTCAAAAACCAGCTGGTTGAATCCTTCAGAGCCAAATTCTTTCGATTTCACGCCGCTCATCGCGGCTGAGTTGTTCTGCGCATTCGCGCCCGCCGTGGCCGGCCCCGGTGCGCCGCCGTGCCAGGCTGGGCTGTTGCCGCCCACCAGGTTGCCTTGGCCGCTCGGGCGGTGGTCGCTGCTCTGGCTGAAGACGCTGGTGTCATTGGCGTCAGCCTGGCCCGGCTGCCCACCCGGCGTGCGTGCCAGCCCGCCTTCACCGCGCCCGTTGTAGACCGAACCGATGCACACAGGCCGGTCGATGTCGTTGTTCAAGAACTGCAGCAGCACCTCGTGCCCGATGCGGGGGATGAACTGCTGGCCCATGCCGGCCCCGGCCCAGCGCTGTGCCACGCGCACCCAGCAGCTGCTGCGGTTGTCTGCGCGTGGGTCAGCGTGGGGGCTGCTTTGCCAGTGGAATTGCACCCTGATGCGGCCCAGGGCGTCGGTGTAGAGCTCGTCGGCGCCATTGGGCGTGGTGTTGCCGGTGGGGCCGACCACGATGGCCGACTGCATGCCCAGGGCGGTGGGCTTTTGGATGTAGGCAGGGCGCCAGGGGATGGCGCGGCGGCAGGCCTCAAAGCGGTTGGCGTAGCCGGTCTCGCCAGCCTTGGCGACCAGTTCGGGGTCATGGGCGAGGGACTCCAGCAGCTCGGCCATGGGGTCGGGCCTAGATTCGTCGGCGAAGAAGTCGAAGTCGGCCGTTGGCGCGTTGGCGATGCTGTGGGCGATCTTGTCGCTCAGCTCTTTGGGTAGGTTGTTGATGCCCAGGCTGTACACGCTGTGGACGGTGAATTCGAGATCAGCGTCGTTGTGACCCCCGTTTTTGCCGAGATCGCTCAATGCATCGAGCGTGCTGTTCTTGAGCGTGAACCACTGGCCGGCACGCAAGGAGCGCACCGAGCTGCGGGCGAGCCAGGTCTTGTTGCGGAACTCGTGGGCTTGCTGGCCGAGGGTGGCCAGGTGTTGGAGTTGCGTGCTTGTGCAGTTGCCGCCGTCGGCAACGGCGCCTGAGCTTTGGTAGCTCTCCAGCCAGGCGGCCATGTCTTGCACGGGCTGGGCGCCGAACTGGTGGTGGGTGGGGACCAGCACGGAGACGGCGTTCTTGTGCAGGTAGTCCCACTGCAAGACGGCGGTGGCGGCGGGGTTCAGGCTGCGCTGGCCGCCGAAGGCCTGGATGCTGTCTTGCTCTTCGGTGGCGGCGCTGCGGTGGAATTTGATGCCGGCACCGCCGGTGGCGCTGGCCGAGGTGGGGTTCTCGGGCCAGCGGCTGGAGTCGGCAAACACCACCAGGGTGTGGCCGGCGGGGGCGTCATCAGACTCTTCAATGCGCCAGCCCAGGCCAGCGTTTGCCAGCAGGCGCTGCACGAAGGCGAGGTCGGTTTCGCGGTACTGGCAGCAGTAGTCGAGCACGCCAGCGTTGGGCCCTTGGGACAGAAAGGCGTTGAGGTCTTCGGTGCTGCCGTCTTCGGCCACTTCACCATAGCGCCAGGCGGCATGGCTGCTGTAGGCGCCGAACACATCGTCGAGGATCTGGGGCACGGTCTTTTGCTGCCAGGCCCGGCTGTGTGAGCCGTGGGTGAGGAAGGCGATCCAGGGTTTGACGATGAGCTGCAGGCGCGAAAACCCGCCGTCGGAGCCGAGTTCGACCACTCGGTCGATGAGGCCGCTGTGTTTTTTGAGGCTGCCATCGGACAGGCGGGCAGTCAGGGTGATGCGCTGGTGCTGCAGGGCTTTGAGCGAAAGCCGGGCATCGAGCGTGAGCACGGTCAGCTGCAGCACGAAGGGTTCGCTGATGCTGTCGATCAGGGTGAACTGCTCGACCATCAGGTCGTTGACGGGGCCTTCACCTTCGACGTTGTACAGGCGCTGGGACTGTGTCCAAGAGGCCAGCAGGTTTGTGAGTTGGGATTGCAGGCTGCTGAGGGTGTCGCTCAAGCGTCCAGTCAAGTAGTCGTTCATGCTTGCTTTGCTTCCCAGGTGAATGCCGATGGATTCTCGTTGTCTTTACCGTTGGAAGAGCGAGGGCAACCTTTTGTTACCCGGCCTCCCCCTTCAGAGGGGCACCTGGGCGCAAGCCTTTGGCTACTCGCTCACCAAGTGTTTGCCGCCATCTGCATAGCGCTTGCGTGCTTTTGACTTGCGGTTGGTGATGCGGGCGAAGTGGGCGCATTCGGGGCACCAGGTGCCCGCAATTCGGATGGAGCCGAGTGCCGCTCGCCAGCCGTGGCCGCGGTCGCACTCCCAGGTGAGCGGGCTGGCCGCATTGACATAGGTGGTGGACAGGCATCGACCACCGCGCGCGCGGGCGGCTTTGTGGGCGTGGTTGATCGTCAAGCTCCGCGCGACTTTGCTGCACTGGGCGCACCACACGCCGTTCAAGATGCTGGAGCCTACGGCCTCCCATTCGTGACTCTCGGCGCAGCGGAAGCGGTGCTTAAGTCCGGTGCCGAGGTACTCGGGCGCCAGGCACTGGCCGCCGCGCTTTTGTGCCATGGCTTGAAGTCGCTCCAGGCCATCGGGCAGCAGCTTGGCCAGGCGGGCTTGCCGGTGGGCGGACTCGGACAGCGGCCGGCCTTTCATGGCCGCGATGGCACAGACGCCACACCATTTGCCCGCATAGAGGCTGGTTCCAGGGGTTTGCCACTCGTGCCCTTGGGCGCAGCGCAGGTGGTAGCTTGCCTTGGCGCCGAGGTAGACCGTGCTCAGGCATCGGCCACCGCGGAACTGCGCGTACGCCATGAACCACGAGAGGTTGTCGGTTTTGAGGCTGGCCTGACGGCTGCGCTCACGGGTGCAGACCGGGCAGTCGGGTCGCCTGCGTTGCGCACTGACGCTGCGCGAGGACTCGTGCCCGTGGTCGCAGCGGAAGCGGTAGTGGTGTTGGCTGCCCTGCCAGGTGGTGTCGAGGCAAGTCACACCGGCGGCTTGCGATGATCCGTGCATGGCCAGCAGCGAGGGGTGAGGTAGCGCCAGTGCGCCAGCGAGTGAACGCCGGCCGGTCGAACCCGGCACGCTCGACGCGCTCGATGCCGTTTGAGCGTGAACTGCGTCTAACTGCGCCAGGGTGGTGTCGCGCCACACTTTGGCGGCCTGCAAGGCGGCGTGCTCGTCCCCATGCTTGGCAGCGCTGAACTGGCGCTTGGCCCGCACCCGCCCTCGGCAGACCTCGACCCGCCAGGTGACGAGCCCGTTGGCATCATCGCGGTAGATGTGGCGGAGGTCTTCGGTGCTCTTCACAGCAAGTAGCTCGATATCAACGCGGCGGACGGCGTGGTTCAAACAAGGGTCACAGTCGGCTTCCAACCTCCTCGCGCCCCAGGAAGGACGCGCCGTCTGCGGTTGCAGAAGTGTTACCCAAAAGTGGCGCCATTTGAACCACGCCCTGAAGAGGGCCAGCTTTCTGGAGACAGGTGTCATTCCACGACACCCCACCCCTAACCCCCTGGATTGGGCAATTTCGGAGGTTGGGCAAAAACAGCCTTCATTCCAGATCCAGCCCTTGGATGATGGCGTCCAGATCGAGCGCTTGTCCACTGCCACGGAAGGCATAGCGCCCGTTGAGGTGAACCTTCCGGGCGCCCCACCTGGCATGTGCGCTACGCGCGGACAACCAGGCCGTGCAGGCCTGGCTCTCGTTGCACGAGTCGCCGGCCACGCAGCTCAAGTACCGCAAAGAGGCCGAGCGCTTGATGTTGTGGGCCATCGTCGAGCGCGGCTGCGCGCTGTCGTCGCTCGCCATGGAGGACGCCGTCGCCTATCGGGCGTTCCTGCGACGACCCACGCCGCGCGCGCGTTGGGTGGGGCCGCCGCGACCGCGCTCTTCACCCGAGTGGCGCCCCTTCGCGGGCGGGCTCTCCGTGCGCTCGGCCGCGCACAGCCTGTCGGTGCTCAGTGCCATGTTCCGCTGGCTGATCGAACAGCGCTACGTGCTGGCCAACCCCTTCGCGGGTGGCGCGCGCCGCGCTCGACCGCTACCTCGTGCAGCGAGGCCTGCCCACGACACCGCACAAGTGGAGTCCGGACACCCCGCTGGTGGGCAACATCGTCGGCGATGCCGGCATCAACCGAGCGCGCCTGTGGGTCGTGATGA
>JBBRFR010000279.1:0-5507 GCA_038241485.1 Burkholderiales bacterium | reverse complement strand
CGATCGCGCGGGTGATGTCTTCGAGCATCAGCACAAAGCCGCCGACCTCGCCCTGCGCATCGAGCACCGGCGCCATCTGCACCCGCAGCAGCTGGTCGGCGCGCGCCGTGACGAAGTGGGCCACCGGGTGATCAACCTGCTGCTCCAGCCGGCGGCCGATGCGGTCGAGTGCATGCACGATCTGGCTGCGCTCCAGCAGGCTGAAGACCGAGCGCCCGAGCCCGATGGGCGCACCGCTGGTCGACGGTGCATCGGCGCCCAGCAGCTGCGCGGCGCGCGGGTTGTAGAGCAGGATGCGCCCTTCGGCGTTGCACACGAGCACGCTCTGCGCCAGCTCCGACATCAGCGCGGCGAGGCGGTTGCGTTCTTCGGCCAGGCGCTGGTTGGCTTCGTCCACACGCGCCTTCACCTGGCTCTCCAGTTGCCGGTGAACGTCGGCGAAGCCGTTGATGGCCACACCCAGGCGCTGCATTTCGGCGCCACCCGCGAGCGTGATGCGGTGCGCCGGGTTGACGCTCTGGATCAGCGTCAGCTCCTCGGCCATGCGCCGCGCCGCGCCGGGGTAAGCGCCAAACCACCAGCGCAGCAGACCACCCAGCACAAACGGCAGCAGCAGCGCCAACATCACGAACAACGCGACCCGCTTGCCCAGCAGCAGGCCCAGCTGCTCGCGCTGCGGCGCGTCGAGATCGAGCCACAACACGCCAACGACCGCGCCGAACAAAGCCAGCACCCCCAGCGTCAACAGCGCCAACCAGAGCGCGAAGCGGGCTCGCGCAGACACCTAGGCACCCCCGAGCAGTGTGCGGATCTGCGCCAGCAGGTCCTGGGTGGAAAAGGGCTTGGTGACGTAAGCGTCGGCGCCCAGGGCCAGCCCCTTGCTCATCTCAACATCGCGCCCCTTGGCGGTGAGCATCACGATGCGCAGGCCCGCCAGCGCCGGGTTGTCGCGCAGCTTCTGGCACACCTCAAAACCCGACACCAGCGGCAGCATCACATCGAGCAGCAGCAGGTCGGGCGGGCTCGCGCGAATGGCGTCCAGCGCCTCCTGGCCGTTGCGCGCCACACGCACTTGGTAGCCGTCGCGTTGCAGCAGGTATTCGAGCGAGATGACGATGTTGGGCTCGTCGTCGGCGATCAAGATGGTGTGGCTCATCAGGCAACCTCCGTGCTTTGCACTGCGGTGTATTCGCCCTTGGGGCGGCCCGGCGGGCTCATCAGGCAACCTCCGTGCTTTGCACTGCGGTGTATTCGCCCTTGGGGCGGCCCGGCGGGCTCATCAGGCAACCTCCGTGCTTTGCACTGCGGTGTATTCGCCCTTGGGGCGGCCCGGCGGGCTCATGCGGCGCCCCTCGGCACGGTGAACGAAAAGGTGGCGCCGCGGCCAAGCTCGCTATTGACCCACAGGCGCCCGCCAAAGTGCTGCACGATCTGGCGGCTGATGGGCAGGCCCAGGCCGGTGCCCTGCGGCTTGTCGGTCAGCGTGTCACCCACCTGGCGAAACTTCTCGAAGATGAGCTCGTGGTCTTGCGGCGCCACACCGATGCCGTTGTCGGCCACGTCGACCTGCAACGCATCGGGCAGCACGTGCAATGCAATGCGAATGCGACCCGTGTCGCGGGGGCAAAACTTCACGGCGTTGGAGATCAGGTTGAGCATCACTTGCATCAAACGGTCATGGTCGGCACGCACGGTGGGCACACCCTCGGGCAGCGCCAACTCAAGCGCCACACCCTGCTCGCGCAGCAGCTGGCCGGTGGTCGACACGGCCTCGTGGATCACCTCGTTCAGGCTCAGCTCGGTGGCGTGCCACTCGGCATTGCCCGATTCGAGCTTGGACAGGTCGAGCACCTGGTTGATCATGCGCGTGAGGCGCTCGCTCTCCTTGACGATGATCATGACAAACCCATCTCGCTGCGCCGCCGGCATCTGCGGGTCGTTGTGCAAGATCTCCGAGAAGGCGCGGATCGAGGTGAGCGGCGTGCGCAGCTCGTGCGTCACGGTCGAGATGAAATCATCTTTCAAACGATCCAGCTCTTTCAGCCGCTCATTGGCGGCGCGCAGCTCGGCGGTGGCCGTCTCCAGCTCGCGCGATTTCTGCTCCAGCTGGTGGCTGTAGGCGATGACCTGCGAGGCTTCGTCCAAGATGTTGAGCACCTCGTCCATGCCCAGCGGCTCTTCTTTCACCACCGAAGCCAGCACCACACGCGCCGACGAAGCGCCGATGGCGCCGGCCAGCAGGTTCTCGGCAAAGTGCATCAAATTGGGGTCGGGCACAAGCTCGGCAGCCGAGGCCACACCGCACTGTGCGGCGTAGCCGGCAAACGCTGCTTCCGCACGCTTGGGGCCGAGAAAACGCCCGACCAGCGTCTCCATCTCTTGCACCGACGCACTGCCGCGCCACAGGCTGGAGCTGCGGTTGGCAAACTTGAAGGCGTCAACGAACAGCAGCGCCTGGGCGCGGTCGCGAATGCTTTGCTGGCCCAGCAGCGACACCGCCACATAACCACCCACGTTGAACAACATGCTCCAGAACATGGCGTGGCTGATGTCGTCCATGCCCTTCAGGCCAAACAGCGCCAGCGGCTTGAGAAACTCGATGCCAAACGGCCCGTGCTCGATGAACGACAGCGGCAACCAACCCGACTTCGCAAACGACGGCAGCAGCAGCGTGTAGCCCCACAACAGGAAGCCCAGCGTGAGCCCGGTCAGCGCACCGGCCCGGTTGCCTTGGCGCCAGTACATGCCGCCCAGCATGGCCGGCGCAAACTGCGCCACCGCCGCAAACGACACCAGGCCGATCGACACCAGCGCATACGCCTCGCCCGCGATGCGGTAGTAGGCGTAGCCCAGCATCATCAGCAGCACGATGGCGCCACGGCGTATGCGCAGCAGCAGGCGCGGCAGGTCGCGCCGGGTCGCAACCGCCTTCCAGCGCAGCAGCACCGGCATCACCAGGTCGTTGCAGATCATGGTCGACAAGGCGATGGTCTCGACGATCACCATGCCGGTGGCCGCTGACAGGCCACCGATGAAGACGAACAGCGCCAGGCCTTCGTGCCCATGCGCCATGGGCAGCGTGAGCACGAAGGTGTCGGCGTCGATCTGCCCGGCGGGGAACAGCATCAGCCCGGCAAAGGCGATCGGCAGCACGAAGATGTTGATCGCCAGCAGGTAGGCGGGCAGCAGCCACATCGCCTTGGCCACGTGGTTCTCGTTGACGTTTTCCACCACGCTGATCTGAAACTGGCGCGGCAAGAACAGAATCGACAACATCGACAACAAGATCAGCCAGGCCCACGAGCTGTAGGTGCCGGCCGTGCCGCCGAGCGTGAGCAGCTGTTCGATGTTGGGCAGCTGCGAGGCGCGCGCGAACACGTCGGCAAAACCGCCGTACAGCCCGAAGGTGACGAACACGCCCACTGCCAAAAAGGCCAGCAGCTTCACCAGCGACTCAAAAGCCACCGCGGCGACCATGCCTTCGTGGCGCTCGGTGGCGTCGAGGTGGCGGGTGCCGAAGACGATGGTGAAGGCGGCGAGCAGCAGCGCCACATACAGCGCCGTGTCTTGCAGCAGGCCGACCGGCGCACCCTTGGGCGGCATCATCACCTGCGGGTATTGCAGCAAGATGATGAAGCTGGTCGACACCGCCTTCAGCTGCAACGCGATGTACGGAATGATGCCCACCACCGCAATCACCGTGACCAACCCGCCCAGCAGGCTGCTCTTGCCGTAACGCGCGGCAATGAAGTCGGCGATCGAGGTGATGCGGTTGGCCTTGCTGATGCGGATCATCTTGCGCAGCACCAGCCACCACAAGGCCGCCACCAGCGTGGGGCCGAGGTAGATCGGCAAGAAACCCACGCCCGTGGCCGCCGCACGGCCGACGCTGCCGTAAAACGTCCAGGAGGTCGCATAGACCGCCATCGACAGCGCGTAGATGTAGGGGTTGGCAATGATCGAGCGGCCGGCATCGGCCCGCTTGTCGCCGTAGTAGGCGATGGCAAACAGCACGCCCAGGTAGGCGAACGAGGCCAGCAGGATCACGCCACCGAGCAGCATGGGGGCCCTTGTCTTGCGATCAGCCGGTGCGCTTCATGGCGAGTGCTCGACCACCAGGGCCATCAGCGCGATGAACCCGATCCACACACCGAAGAGATAGGCGTAAAGCACCGGGATGCCCCACACCGTGCCGCCGGTGTTGAACAGCGACAGCAGCGGGAAGCTGAATAACAAACAGCCCAGCACGAAGAGTGCGATCAGCCGCTGCGCATGGAGCTTGCGATGGGCCATGGACGGTTCCTTCGCTGGATCAGGTTGCGGTCGGCACGCCAGAAAAAAAGGCCCCGCTCCAGGGGAGCAGGGCCTCGTTCACACGGGTCGCTCAGGTCTTGCCGAGACGCAGATCAGGGTAGCGCACGTGCTCCACCAGTTCTTGCGTGTCCTTGCGCGGAGGCGGCGTGAGCATGCTCACGATGATGATCACCGCAAAGCCGATCGGCACGCCGAACAAGCCGGCCGAGATCGGCTGGATGCCCCACCACAGCTCTATCGGCGAGGTGATACCGAAGATGCCGCGCATCCAGGGTTGCGTGGTCACCATGTAGTAGAAGGTCGTGCCCAGGCCGGCAATCATGCCCAGCGACGCGCCCCACTTGTTGGCCCGCTTCCAGAAGATGCCCAGCACCAGGGCCGGGAAGAACGACGCTGCCGCGAAGGAGAACGCCGCCGACACCAGGAACAAGATGTCTGCCGGCTTCTGCGCCGCCACCGCCGCCGCCGCCAAAGCCACGATCAACAACAAGGCCTTGGAGATGGCAACACGGCGACTCGTGGGAGCGTTCGGGTCGATCATCTTGTAGTACAGGTCGTGCGACAGCGCGTTGGCGATGGTCAGCAGCAGGCCGTCAGCGGTCGACAGCGCCGCAGCCAGGCCGCCGGCCGCCACCATGCCCGAGATCACGTAGGGCAGGCCACCGATTTCTGCCGTCGCCAGCACGATGATGTCGCCACCGATCTTCATCTCACCCAGCTGGAAGATGCCGTCCCCGTTGACGTCGACCACCGACAACAGACCTGGGTCGACCCGTGACCAGTTGGCTATCCACGCCGGTAGCTGATCGAACGGTGTTCCCACCAACACGTTGAAGACCTCAAACTTCACGAGCACCGCCAGGGCCGGCGCGGTGAAGTAGAGCAAGAAGATGAAGAACAGCGACCACGTCACCGACTCACGCGCTTCTTTCACCGACGGGGTGGTGTAGTAGCGCATCAGGATGTGTGGCAGCGCGGCCGTGCCCACCATCAGGCAGAACACCAGCGCCAGGAAGTTGCGCCGCGAGGTGTCGAAGGTTTTCTTCTCGGCCTCGGTGCCATCGGGGTTGCCGGCGTACACCTGCGCGTGGCGTGGCATGCCGGCCAGCGGCTTGGCACGGGCTTCGTTGGCGGCCCTGGCTGCCGTCCAGGCTTTCTTGGCTTCGTCTTCGCTGGTGGGCAACGCGGCCAGC
>JBBRFR010000278.1:0-5516 GCA_038241485.1 Burkholderiales bacterium | reverse complement strand
TCATGGCTTTGGGGCGGACGCGCAGCACGGCGCCTTCGCGAATGGCGTCGAGCACCACCGCCTCGTCGGGCTGCAGGCCCGCGCGCAAGCGCTCTTCCAGTGCCTGCTTCAAATACAGCAACATCACGACACCGAACTCGGCCGCCACGCCGGCCAACGCGATGAAGCCCACCCCGGTGGCAACCGACAGGTGATAGCCCAGGGCATAGAGAAACCACACACCACCGGTCAATGCGAGCGGCAAGGTGGCCATGATGAGTGCCGCTTCTTCGATGCGCCGAAACGTCAGGTACAGCAGCACGAAGATGATCAGCAGGGTCGCCGGCACCGCGATCTTGAGCCGTGCATTCGCACGCTCAAGGAACTCGAACTGCCCGGAGTAAGCCAGGCTCATGCCCGGCTCCAGCCGCACCTCGGCCGCCACGGCTTTGCGCAGGTCTGCCACCACCGAGGCGAGGTCTCGGTCGCGGGTGTCGATGTAGACCCACCCCGAAGGCCGGGCGTTCTCGCTCTTGAGCATGGGCGGGCCATCGGTCAGCTCGATGCGCGCCACGCTGCCGAGCGTGATCTGCTGGCCGCCCGGCGTTAGCACGGGCAGGTTGCGAAGCTTCTCGGGGCTGTCGCGCAGCTCGCGCGGGTAGCGCAGGTTGATCGGGAAACGCGCCAGGCCTTCGACCGTCTCGCCGATGTTCTCGCCGCCGATCGCGCCCGACACCACCGCCTGCACATCGCTCACGTTGAGGCCGACGCGGGCAGCGGCGGCGCGGTCGATTTGCACGTCGATGTAGCGCCCACCGGTCAGGCGCTCGGCCAGTGCCGAACTCACGCCCGGCACGCCCTTGGCGACGCGCTCCACCTCGGCCGTCACGCGGTCAATGGCCTTGAGATCGGTGCCCGCCACTTTCACGCCGATGGGGCTCTTGATGCCCGTGGCCAGCATGTCGATGCGGTTGCGGATCGGGGGAATCCAGATGTTGGTGAGGCCCGGAATCTTCACCGTGCGATCCAGCTCTTCGACCAGCATCTCAGGCGTCATGCCCGCACGCCACTGGCTGCGCGGCTTGAGCTGCACCGTGGTCTCGAACATCTCCATCGGCGCCGGGTCGGTGGCCGTCTCCGCCCTGCCCGCTTTGCCAAACACGCGCTCGACTTCGGGCACCGTCTTGATCATGCGGTCGCTGAGCTGCAGCAGCTCGGCCGCCTTCTGCGCCGACAGGCCGGGCAAGGCGGTGGGCATGTACAGCAGGTCGCCTTCGTCCAGCGGCGGCAAGAACTCGCCGCCCAATTGCGACAGCGGCCACAGCGTGGTGGCGAACACCAGGCCTGCGATGGCCAGCGTGAGCTTGGGCCAACGCAGCACCCACTCCAAGGCGGGTCGGTACAGCGCAATCAGGCCGCGCGTCAGCGGGTTGCGCTGTTCGTCGGGAATGCGCCCGCGAATCCAATAACCCATCAACACCGGGATCAATGTCACCGAGAGACCCGCTGCAGCTGCCATCGCGTAGGTCTTGGTGAACGCCAGCGGCCCAAACAAGCGGCCCTCCTGGGCTTCGAGCGTGAACACCGGCACGAACGACAGCGTGATGATCAGCAGCGAGAAAAACAGCGCCGGCCCGACCTCGACGGCCGCCTGCGTGATCACCTCCCAGCGCTCCTCGCCCTTGAGCTCATCCGAGGGGTGCGCGTGTTGCCACGCTTCGATTTTTTTGTGGGCGTTTTCAATCATGACCACTGCGGCGTCGACCATCGCACCGATGGCGATGGCAATGCCACCCAGCGACATGATGTTGGCGTTCAGGCCTTGCTGCTGCATCACGATGAAGGCCGCCATCACACCGAGCGGTAGCGAGATGATGGCCACCAGCGCCGAGCGCAGGTGCCACAGGAAAATGGCGCACACGGCCGCCACGACCGCAAACTCTTCCAGCAGTTTCAGCGAGAGGTTTTCAATCGCGCGCTCGATGAGTGCGCTGCGGTCGTAGGTCGTCACGATCTCCACCCCCTTGGGCAGGCTGGTCTGAATTTGCGCCAGCTTCTCCTTCACCGCAGCGATGGTGGATTGCGCGTTCTTTCCGCTGCGCAAAATCACCACCCCGCCAACGGCTTCACCCAGGCCGTCGAGTTCGCTGATGCCGCGGCGCATCTCCGGGCCGAGCTGCACCACGGCCACGTCGCCGAGCAACACGGGCACACCCGCGCGCACCGCGAGCGGCACCGACTTGAAATCAGCCAACGACTGCAAGAAGCCGCTGGCACGCACCATGTACTCGGCCTCGGCCATCTCAAGCACCGACCCGCCGGTTTCCTGGTTGGCGTTCATCAGGGCTTCCCGCACCTGGCCGTGGGTGATGCCGTAGGCGACCAGCTTGGCGGGGTCGAGCACCACCTGGTACTGCTTGACCATGCCGCCCACGGTCGCCACCTCGGCCACGTTGGCCACCGCCTTCAGCTCAAACTTGAGGAACCAGTCTTGCAGTGCGCGCAACTGCGAAAGGTCGTGCTGGCCCGTGCGGTCGACCAGCGCGTACTGGAACACCCAGCCCACACCCGTCGCATCCGGCCCCAATGACGTCTTGGCCGTGGCGGGCAGGCGGCTCTGCACCTGGCTCAGGTACTCGAGCACGCGCGAACGGGCCCAGTAGAGGTCGGTGCGGTCATCGAACAGCACGTAGACAAACGAGTCGCCAAAAAACGAATACGCCCTCACCGTCTTGGCGCCCGGCACCGAGAGCATCGTGGTGGCCAGCGGGTAGGTCACCTGGTTCTCCACGATCTGCGGCGCTTGCCCGGGGTAGCTGGTGCGGATGATGACTTGCACGTCTGACAGATCGGGCAGCGCATCGATGGGCGTGGAACGCAGCGACATGACGCCGGCAACGGCGAGAAACAGCGTGGCCAGCAGCACCAGAAACCGGTTGCCCACCGACCAGCGGATCAAGGCGGCGATCATTTGGCGGCTCCGTCGCGTTCGAGGCTTTGAATGACGAAACCGTCGTTGTTCTGCGAGAAGCTGAAACGCACCGGGTCACCCACCTTCAGGCCCTTGGCCACCTCGGCACTCGGCAGCTTGAACGGCATCTGCATGGCGCCCCACTGCAGGCTCGCGATCGGGCCGTGATCGAGCGTCACCTCTTGCGCTGTCAGCGCCAGAATCTTGCCCGTGCCTTGGTGCTGCGGCGATGCCGGTGCCGCCGCAGGTGCAGCCACCGCGGTGGCACTGGCCGCCGGCGCCTGGCGCTGCATCACGCCTTGCATGCTGGCTTCGGAGTCGAGCAGGAACTGGCCAGAGGCCACCACCACCTGCCCCGCTTGCAGGCCGCTGAGCACTTCGAGCTTGTCGCCGAGTTCACGGCCGACCTGCACTTCCACCGGCCGGTAGCGCCCTGCTCCCTCGACCAGGTAGACCAGCGCGCGCAAGCCGGTGCGAACCACCGCTTCGGCGGGCACCACCAAGGCCTCGGCCTGGGCACCGGCCAGGCGCACCTGCGCGAACATGCCGGCACGCAGCCGCCCTTGTGGGTTGGGCAGCTCGATGCGCACACGCAGAGTTCGGGTCTGCGCATTGGCCTCGGGCAAGATGGCCGTGACCTTGCCCTTGAACGTTTCGCCGGGGAAGGCAGCCAGTCGCGCTTCGACCGGCAGCCCCACGCGCACCGCGGTGGCCTGGGTTTCTGGCAGCGAAGCTTCCAGCCACACGGTCGACAGCCCGGTGATCTTGGCAAGCGTCATGCCCGCCGAGACCGTCATGCCCTGGCGCACCACCAGTTCCTGCAACAGCCCGCCGATCGGCGCATGCACGCTGCTTCGTGCCTGGACCTGGCCGCTGCGCTCGATTTGCTCGATCGTCGAAGGCGGCATGCCCAGCAGCACCAGACGTTGCCGCGCCGCGGCGGTGAGCGCTGCATCGCCAGTGCCGCGCACGGCCAGAAACTCTTGCTGCGCGCCGCTCCACTCCGGCACCAGCAGCTCAGCGATCAACGCGCCTGATCTCACCACGTCGCCCGGAGCCAGCGCGGCCACACGTTGCACGAAGCCGCCCGTGCGGGCCTGCACGATGGCGACATCGCGCTCGTTGAGCTGCACCATCGCGGCCGCCTCCACGGTCGCACCCGTCGTCAGCTTCTCGACGGTGGCGGTTCGCCAGCCGAGGGTCTGCGCGATGCGCGGGTCGACGGAGACGCCGCCTGCCGGTGAATCGCCCGCGTACTTGGGCACCAGCTGCATGTCCATGAAGGGCGACTTGCCGGGCTTGTCGAACTTATGCTGCGGCAGCATGGGGTCGTACCAATAGAGCACTTGGCGCTCGCCGGCGCTGGCTGCGCTTGACGCCATCGGGGCGGCTGAAGCGGAAGACGCCGCGCGCCAGCGGCTCAGACCCACACCGAGCGCGACGCCCATCGCCACGAGCAAGGCGCCCAGCACAAGATTTTTCTGGAAAGTTTTCATGGGAATCACTCCGTCACGAGGTAGGCCAAGCGCGCGCGCTGGGCCATGAGCTGGGCTTCGAGATCGAGGGCGCGCAACTGCGCCTCGGCAGCATCTTTGCGCGCGGCCAGCACGCTGCTCAGCTCAGTGCGGCCGGCCTCGTAGCTGGCCAGCGTCAGCTTCACGCGCTCGGCGGCCAGGGGCAGCGCCGCAGTCCGCTGCCGAGCCTCAGCACGCTCCAGCCGCTGCAACTCGCTGACCTGGGAACGCACCTCGGCGTTGACGCGGCGCAGCGCGTCTTCGCGCTCGGCCTCGAGTCGCTCGATCTCCTTACGCCGTGCGGCGATCTGCGGGTCTTGGCGCGTCGCGTTTGATACAGGCAACTCGAAGTTGAGCTGAAACGACACCATGTCGCCGTAGGCGCGCGACCGGTTGCCGTAGCCGACCTCCCAGCCCCAGTCGCCTCGTTTGGCGGCGCTGGCCTCGTCGACCTCGGCTCGCGCCATGGCCAGCATGGGCGCAAACGCGGCGAGATCGCCGTGCCGATCCAGCCGCGTCAGCAGCGATGCTGTGTCGAGTTCAATCGCGGGCGCCTCGCTTGTGGTGCGCTCCACGTCGTCACCGGTCCAGCGGCGCAAGGCCACGCCCGCCTGCTCGGCTGCAGATGCGAGCTCCTCGCGCCGCTCAGCCAGCATCAACAGCTCCTGCCTGGCCATCACCGCATCGGCCGGCATGGACTTGCCGGCGGCGATGCGCGCGCCGAGGGTTTGCTGAAGCAACTGGTTCTCCTGCTCCAACACGGCAAACTCGGCCAGCTTGCGCTCGGCGTAGTGGTGGGCGATCCACGCGCCAGCCGTTTCCCGCCGCACGGCCAGGCGCTCGGCCTGCCACATCGCCTGCTCGCGCGCCGCTCTTGCCTCGGCGCCATCGCGCTGCGCCGCGCGCTTGGCCGCGTTGGGCACGTCTTGCATCAGGCCGGCGCGGCGCGTCGTCATCGAGGCACGAAAACGGTCGGGGCCGTTCACGGCGTAGTTGTCTACGCCGACGGTGAGCTTCGGGTTCGGCAACTGGCCGGCAGCGGGTCGCGCCAC
>JBBRFR010000277.1:0-5536 GCA_038241485.1 Burkholderiales bacterium | reverse complement strand
CAGGCGCTGGGCGGTCAGCGCTGGGACACATCGAGCCTGATCAAGCGGCTCAAGTAATCCGGCCCCCCGGTCGCTCTAGCGCCTGCCCCCAAGGGCGCCGTCCGGCTTGGGGCGGCCCGGCGTCAGACACCAAACCTGTTTAAGGCTTGGCGGCCGCCGGTTGCTTGGGTGCGCTGCCCGGGGCGATACGGGCCAGCTCTTCGTCGGTGATCACCTCCAACACACGCACCACCTTTTGCACGCCGCTGATGCTGCGGGTGAGGTCGGAGGCGCGCTCGGCTTCACGCTCGGTCACGCGGCCCATCAGGAACACCGTGCCGCGCTCGGTCACCACCTTGACGGCGTTGGCCGAAATGTCGCCGGCGTCGACCAGGGTCGCCTTGACCTTGCTCGTGACCAGAGCGTCGTTGGAGCGGTTGCTCAGCGAGCTGGCCGTCATCACCGCCAATTCGTTGACCGTGGTGCGCACACCATCGACCTTGGAGACGGCTTGTTCGATGGCGGCCTTGTCGGCGTCGGTCGGCACCTCGCCGCTGAGCAACACCAAGCGGTTGTAGCTGGTCACGTTGACGTGGCCACGGTCACCGAGGGTGTCGCGCACGCGTGCGCTCGATTTGAACTCGATCGACTGATCTTCGATCTGCGCGCCCGAGCTGCGCCGGTCGGTGGCCATCAGCGAGCCGCCCACCACAGCGCCGCCCACCAGCAGCGCCGCACAACCGGTCAAGCCGGCGCTGGCGATCAGCGCGCCAATCACGGCCGTGCTGCGCAGGCGATTGAATGTCATCCGGGTCATGTGTTTTCCTGTTCTCCGAGCAATTGCAGATCCACGGCGTCGCACAGGCAGTGCAAGGCGAGGATGTGCACTTCCTGAATGCGAGCCGTGCGTTCGTGGGGTACACAGATGTGCACGTCGGTTTCAGTGAGCAACTCGCCCAGTTTGCCGCCGTTGTGGCCGGTGAGCGCGACCACCGTCATCTCCTTGGCGTGCGCCGCGTGTACCGCAGCCAGCACATTGGCCGAGTTGCCGCTGGTGGTGATGGCAATCAGCACGTCACCCGGCTGGCCCAGCGCCTGCACCTGCTTCGAGAAAATCTCGCTGAAGTTGTAGTCGTTGCCGATGGCGGTGAGGATGGAGCTGTCGGTCGTGAGCGCAATGGCCGCAAGGCCCGGGCGTTCGCGCTCGAAGCGGCCGATGAACTCGGCGGCAAAGTGTTGTGCGTCGCTGGCCGAGCCGCCGTTGCCACAGGCCAGCACCTTGCCGCCGGCCGTGATGCAGCCGACCACCGCGCTCACCGCGTCGGCAATCGGGCGCGAGAGGATCTCAGCGGCCGCGTACTTGAGGTCGGCGCTGTCGAAAAATTGTTGCTGTATGCGTTGTTCAAGCATGGGCATGGATCATATGACACGGGGTGCTGAGACATGGTTCCATGCCGCAGCGCTCACTCGGCATCAAAGGCCGCACGCAACCACTGCAGCACCTCACCATCGATTGCCACCACGTCAAAGCGGCAAGGCGGTGGCGAGGCGAACTGCTGCAGGTAATGCCGCGCTGCATAGACGATGCGCCTTTGTTTGCTGCCGGTGACGCTGGCCGCCGCACCGCCGTGGTGGGCCGTGCGGCGGGACCGCACTTCGACGAAGACCAGGGTGCCGTCGCGGTCGCGCACAATCAGGTCGACTTCGCCACCGCGGGCGCGCGGGCCGGCGGCCACTCGATAATTGCGCTGCACGAGCTTCAGGCCGTGGCGCGTCAGGTGAGCCAGGGCCCGCGTTTCCGCGTCATCCCCTGCCCCTTTTTTAGTCTGCACTGCCGTGACCATCGCCCCCTCGTTGATGCTGCAAGCGGCCCAGGCGGCCGCAGGCCTGCAGCAGTATCCCGCAGGGGCGCTCTACATCGTGGCCACGCCCATCGGCAACCTGGCCGACATGAGCCTGCGGGCGATCCATGTGTTGTCGCTGGTCGACGCTGTGGCCTGTGAAGACACACGCCACAGCGCACCCTTGTTGCACCACCTCGGGTTGGACAAGCCGCTGCTCGCCGTGCATGAGCACAACGAGCGCGAAGCCGCGGGCGATGTGCTTGCACGTCTGGCGCGTGGTGAGCGGGTGGCCTACATCAGCGACGCTGGCACACCGGCCGTCAGCGACCCAGGCGCGGCGCTGGTGGCGGCGGCGCAAACGGCCGGGTACCGCTGCATTCCGTTGCCGGGCGCGAGCAGCGCGTTGGCGGCGTTGAGCGTGGCGGGCGACGCGGTTGGAGCAGGTTTTGTGTTCACGGGCTTCTTGCCCACCCGGGGTGCCGAGCGCATGCAGGCCTTGAAGGCGCTTGCCGCCCGCAACGACACGCAGGTGCTGTTCGAAGCCCCGCACCGCATCGAGTCGCTGCTGCAAGGCCTGGCCGGGGTGTGTGGCGAGCGCAGCGTGACGCTGTGCCGCGAGCTCACCAAACAGTTCGAGACCGTGGCCACGCTGCCGGCCGCCCAGTTGCCGGGTTGGCTCTCAGCCGACCCCAACCGCTCACGGGGTGAGTTTGTGCTGGTGTTGCATGCACTCAAGCCGACGGCGGCCGATGACGGGGAGTTCGCGCACGACGCCACCTTGCGCACCTTGCTGGCCGAGTTGCCGCTGAAACAGGCGGTGGCCTTGGCGGCCGAACTCACCGGCGCAGCGCGCAACGCCCTCTATGCCAGGGCATTGACGTTGAAGTCCGAAACCAGCGACTGAACAGCGCCAGTGCAGGGCAGGGTCTTTGCCTGACACCACGCACGACGCCCACTCCTACAATCATCCGATGATCTCCCGCGAACCCACCCTTGAGCGCTTGGCGGTGGCCAGGTCGCTGTTGCTTGAACCCTTTGGTCTGACCGACGCCACGCTCTCGCGTGCGCTGGCCACCATCGCCGAGCACCGCATCGACGACGCCGACCTGTACTTCCAGTACACCCGCAGCGAGGGCTGGAGCCTGGAAGAAGGCATCGTCAAATCGGGCAGCTTTGGGATTGACCAGGGTGTGGGCGTGCGGGCGGTGGCGGGCGAAAAAACCGCCTTTGCCTACTCCGACGACATCTCCGAAGCCGCACTGATGGACGCCGCACAAACCGTGCGCACCATCGCCGCCGCTGGCCAGAGCAAGAGCGTCAAGATCACCGGCAAACACCGCGTGGCGGGGAGCCGGGTGCTTTACGCGCCCATGGACCCGATCGCCACGCTCGACAGCACCCAGAAAGTGGCGTTGCTCGAACGCGTGGAAAAACTCGCCCGCGCCAAAGACCCACGCATCAAGCAGGTGATGGCCGGTGTGGCGGCTGAATACGACGTGGTGCTGGTAGCGCGTGCCGACGGCACGCTGGCCGCCGACGTGCGCCCGCTGGTGCGCTTGTCAGTGACCGTGATTGCCGAGCAGACCATCGCCGGCGAAGTGCGCCGTGAAGTGGGTAGTGGTGGCGGTGGCGGGCGTTTCGGCCTCGGCTACTTCCATGACAGCATGATCGAGAGTTATGTGGACGACGCCGTCAAGGCCGCGCTCACCAACCTTGAATCGCGCCCTGCCAAGGCCGGTGAGATGAGCGTGGTGCTCGGCCCGGGCTGGCCGGGCGTGCTGTTGCACGAAGCCATCGGCCACGGCCTTGAAGGTGACTTCAACCGCAAGGGCTCCAGCGCCTTCAGTGGCCGCATCGGCCAGCGTGTGGCGGCCAAGGGTGTGACGGTGCTCGACGACGGCACCATCCCCGACCGCCGTGGCTCGCTCAACGTCGACGACGAAGGCAACGCGAGCCAGCGCAACGTGCTGATCGAAGACGGCATCTTGAAGGGCTACATCCAGGATTCGATGAACGCTCGCCTGACGGGTGTCGCGCCCACCGGCAACGGCCGACGCGAAAGCTACGCCGCCGTGCCGATGCCGCGCATGACCAACACCTACATGCTGGGTGGCGACAAGACCAAAGAAGAAATCATCGCCGGCCTGAAGCGCGGCCTCTACGCCACCAACTTCGGCGGCGGCCAGGTCGACATCACCAGCGGCAAGTTCGTGTTCTCGGCGAGCGAGGCCTTCTGGGTCGAGAACGGCAAAATTCAGTATCCGGTGAAGGGCGCCACCATCATCGGCAACGGGCCCGACGCACTCACTCGCGTGAGCATGATCGGCAACGACATGAAACTCGACACCGGTGTGGGTGTCTGCGGCAAAGAAGGCCAGAGTGTGCCGGTGGGTGTGGGCCAGCCCACGTTGCGCATCGACCGGCTCACGGTCGGCGGAACCGCCTGAAACTCAGTCGCGAAGCGCCAGCTTGCAGCTGGCCACCGGGTGGCCGTTGATGATGCTGAGCTCGGACTCGAGCACGCTGTAGTGGATGGCCTTGCCACTCAGCTGGTTGAGCTTTTGCGCCGCTTCGTTCACGCAAGCCTGCTTGGTGTCGGCCATCGACTGGCTCTCGCTGCCCACAAAGGAGTGGCTCAGCGCAGCCCGTGCCGGCGCGGGGCTCGACGCGGGCTCGGCGGGTTTGCCCACCACCGAACGGTAGGCGTCTTTGGTGACGCGTGCGGCGTCAGTCACCAGGCCCGGCGCTTCGATGCTCACACAGCCGCTCAGCAGCAGCGCACCAAGCGGCAAGAGGATGATTTTCATGGTGGGTGCAGCGGGCGACAAAAGGAGCGCGCATGCTACCCGACCCGTCCATATCAGCGGGCGATGCGGTGCACCGCCCGGCTGAGAGGGTGGAGGCGACTCGGTTCAGCGGGTCTTGGCGGCCAGCAGCACGGCGCCAGAACGGCGCACTGCGGGAGTCGCCTCGGAGCTGGTGCTCGCCAGGACGATCGGCTCAACCAGCAGGCCATCGGCCGTGGCGATGCGCGTCACGACCAGCGTTTCCACGGCGGCGCGCAGTTGTTCGCTCACCAGACCATCGGCTTCGACCAGCTGGGCCACGGCATACACCTCGGCGGCGGCGCGGATGTCGTGGGTGATCAGGCCATCGGCCTGGGCCAGCAGGGCGATGTCGCGCTGGGTGATCCAGGCCTGCAGTTCGTGGGCAACTTGGGCGTCGGTGGTGGCCATGTCGCGCGCGCTGGCCAGTTGATCGTGTTCGACGGTGCTGGCCACGCCAGCGGTGGCGAAGGCCAGCGAGGCCAGGCTCAAGCTCAGGGTGCGGAACAAGGTGCTGCGGTTCATGTTGATATCCCTCGTGTGTGTCAGCCGGTTGTGGGGCAAATGCGCGAAGCCGGAGGCGGCTCGTCATCAGGTGAAACCATGCTAGGTACCCCCTGGTTCGCGGGATAGGAACTAGCGCACGCTTCACAACTGGTTACTCGTTGGCGCAAGCGTGCAAACGAGCAAGCTGTTGAAAACTGCGCGCTTGACCTGCCGCCACGGCTGCGTGCTACATTCGCGGCCATGCGTTTCGCCAGCTTTTTCTTTGCCTACTTTTGGTTCTCGCACCGCACCGGCGGCGGAGAGACGAGCGCGTAGGCTGAAGAAAACGCACCGAACTCACCAAACCGCCGGGATGCCCCGGCGGTTTTTTTTTGCGCCCCA
>JBBRFR010000276.1:0-5542 GCA_038241485.1 Burkholderiales bacterium | reverse complement strand
AGCATCAAGTCAGCCAGCTGGAAGCGGGCCAGGTACTCGGGCGGTGCCACGCGCGGCGCAAGAATCAGGCGCTCGCGGCCGATGCCGTGGGCGTCGGCCTCGCGGCGCATGTTCTCCAACGCCCATTCGTTGTCGGCCAGCAGCCACAGCACACTGTTCGGCACCTGCTTCAAGATGCGCATCCAGCTCTTGAACACGGCCTCGGTGAACTTGAAGGTGTTGTTGAACGAGCAGAAGACGAAGGCGCCTTCGGGCAGGCCGTAGTCGGCACGCTTCGGTGTGGGCCCCACCTCGCGCTGGCGATCGCTCACCTGATAACAGTGCGGCACGTAGATCGGGCGCTCGGTCATGTAGGGCTGCAGCTCGGTGGGCATCACGAAGCGGTCGGCCAAGATGTAGTCGACACCCGGCAGCGCGCAGGTGCCGGGCAGGCCCAGGTAGCTCACCTGGATGGGCGCGGGCCGCATGCCCACGATGGCAGGGCGCGCGCCACTGGTGAGGCCTTGCAGGTCAACCAGGATGTCGATGCCGTGTTGGGCAATCACCTTGGCAGCCGTGGCGTCGTCGAGCCCGCCGATCGGGATGTAGTGGTCGATCGCCTGGCGGATGCGCGCGCGCAGCGGGGTGCCGTCGTCGCGGCTCCATGAAAAGGCATACACCTCGAAACGCTCGCGGTCGTGCAGCTCCAGCAGCTCAACCGACAGCAGGCCCACGGCGTGCATGTGCAGGTCACCCGAGAGGTAGCCCACTTTGATCTTGCCCAGGCGCTTGGGCTGGCCTTCAAAAAAGGGCACGGCCGGCGGCTTGGGCGTGCGCTCGTAGACGAAACGCTGCGCGGCCAGCAGTTGCAAAGCCGGGTCGTCGGTCTCGCCCAGCATGGCCAGCACCGAGGTGCCCAGCAGCAGCTGGTTTTGGGTCAACGCGCCCACCGGCTGGTACACCGGCCAGGCGCACTTTTTCTGGCGCAGGTGCACGTAATGCTGAATCACGTCGTTCTGCGCGGGCTTGAGTTCCAGGCTCGCGCACAGGCAGCGCTCGGCGTGGTCGTATTGGCGGCGCTGCTCCAGCAGACGGGCCATGTTGTTGAGGGCGTGCAGGTGCAGCTCGATGGCGGCATCGGCCCGGTCGACCACCTTTTGCCACTCGGCCACGGCCTCGTCGGGGCGGCCCAGGTGCTCCAGCTGGTGGCCCAGGTTGAGGCGGGCCTGCATGAAATCGGGGCTCAGGGCCAGCGCCCGCTGGTAAGCCTTTTCGGCCTCGGTGTGGCGGCTGAGCGCGCCCAGCAGCGTGCCCCAGTTGAAACAGGCTACGTGCTGGAAGGGCGACACAGTGTGCGCGATCCAGGTTTCGTAGAGCACGGCGCCATCTTGGGCTCGGCCGGCGCGGTTCAGTGCCTCGGCGCGGTTCATCAGGTCGGCCAGCGCCATGCCCCCCGAGCGGGCCAGGGCCAGCTCGCGATCGAGCTCGCGCTCGGGCGACGAGCTGCCGCTCACGGCCTGGCTCGCCACCACGGCGGGAGGCTTTGCGGTGGACTTTTTCATAGGGGAAACATGGGCAGATTGACTCCGTTCCATTGTGGGCGGCTGCCCCGCTGGCGTTGCGGTCAATAGGGGGGCGATTCCTGCACTATTTCGCGGCTTGGAGCCCGGCGAAGGCGGTTCAATGGCCCATGTGCCCGGTCAAGCTGCCCCGCGGCGCATGCGGCGCAGTGCGCACTTTTTCACACGGGCAAGCGCACTCAACCCGGAAACAGGCGATCCAGCGCGGCGAGGAAAGTGCTCAGGTTGATCGGCTTCGTCCAGTAGTCGCAGAAGCCGGCCGCTGTGGCGCGGTCGATGTCTTCGGGCATCGCGTTGGCCGACAGCGCGATGCAGCGGATACCCGCCGTTGACGGCTGCGCGCGCAACCGGCTCAGCACTTCGAAGCCGTTGACGTCGGGCAGCTGCATGTCGATCAGGATCAAGTCGGGTTGCAATTCATGCGCACGCGCGACACCACCGAGCCCGGTGGCCACCGATTCGATCTGCAGGCCCGCGTGGTGGCGAACCATCTCTTCGACCAGCAAGGCGTTGACCGGGTTGTCTTCGATGTAGAGCAGGCGACCCTGGCGCTGGCGCGGGGGCACGGTTTTGGGTGGTGTGGATGGGGCATGCGCTGGTTGCGGCGGCGCCTCACCAAGCTCGGCCGGCCCGGTATGTCGCGGCAGGCGAACCTCGAAACGAGAGCCAACGCCAGGTGTGCTCTGCACACGCACCGACCCGCCCATGCGCTCGACAAGAGCCTTCACGACAGACAACCCGACCCCGGCCCCTTCGATGCCTTCAAGCTCGACCCCCAGGCGGTTGAACGGCTCGAACAGATGCACCATTTGCTGGCGCGTCATGCCGCGCCCGGTGTCGGCCACGGTCAGCACCGCCGCATTGCCGTTGTCTCTGACGCTGACGTATATGTGCCCGCGAGCGGTGTTGTACTTGACCGCGTTGCTCAGCAAGTTGATCACCACCTGGCGGGTGCGAATGTGGTCGGCCCAGACAAAGGCTTCGGTCTCGTCAACATCGATGCTCACGCCGGCTTCGCGGGCCGCCGGTTCGACCAACGCCCGCGCTTCCTGCAGCACATGGGCCAGGCGCACCGGGCGCAGGTCGATCCTTACCTCGCCACTCTCCAGGCTTGACAGGTCGAGCACATCGTTGATCAGCGACAGCAGGTGCTCACCGGCCGACAAGATGTGGCCGACTTTCTCAAACGATGCCGAGCCGGCCAGCGCAGGCTCCAGCCGCAGCAGCTGCGCGAACCCGAGCACTGCATTCAGCGGCGTGCGCAGTTCGTGGCTCATGCGCGCGAGGAATTCCGACTTGGCCTGGCTCTCGCGTTGGGCCACCAGCTTCTCCTGCCGCTCGGTCACATCGATCGCGATACCGAATTGCACAGCCCCGCCTTCGCGCTTCTCGTGACGCGCACGGCTGACCAGCCAGCGCACCTCGCCATCGGGGCGCACGATGCGGTACTCATGCTCCACGGTGACGTCTTGCGTGGCACGCAGCTCCGCGTGCGCCGTGCGCATGCGCTCGCGGTCGTCGGGGTGAATCACCTCGTTCAGCCACTCGGTGCGCAGCGGCACCCCACTGGTCAGCGGCCGGCCGATGATTTCGAACATTTGCGCGTTCCACTCGGCACGCTCATGGCCCGGGTCGCGGCTCCAGATGCCCAGCCCCGCGGCAGAAGCCGCCACTTCGAGCCGCCGCGCCCGCTCTTGCGCGCGCCGCGTCTGCGACACCTGCTCGCTGACATCGAGCGACACGCCCACAAACTCGATCGGCTCGCCATCGGCATTGCGCCGCACCATGCGGCGCGTGAGCACGTAGCGGTAGCTGCCATCAAAGCCCCGGTAGCGCGCCTCCAAGTCGACCGGGCGGTCGGTGGTCAGCGATTCGTTGGCGGAGGCGATCACGCGGGGAACGTCGTCCGGGTGGATCAGCGCACGCACGTCCTCGAGCGGCAGGCCCTCGGGCCGGGGCGGGAAGCCAAGCACCTCGAAGCTCTTGTCGTTGTAGAACATCCGATTGGAACGGAGGTCGTGCCGCCAGATGGCGATGTTGCCCAGGTCGACGGCCAGCTTGAGCTGCGCGCTGGTGGTGTTGAACGATTCGGCCAGCTCGTAGACCTCGGTGTCGTCGACCATCACGCCGGTGATGATGTTCGGCGTGCCGTCGGGGCCGGCCTTCACCTCCCACTGTGCATGCACGTGCCGCCACTGCCCGCTGGGGGACGTGATCCGGTAGCGCTTGGCGTACTTGCCGGGCGTCTTGGCGGCGTCGCGATAGTCCATGCCCGGCCGGTCATCGGGGTGGATGCGGGCCACGAAGGTGGCGAAATCCGGGGCGCCTTGGGCCGGGTCGAGGTTCCACGTGCGAAACATGTTGGCGTCCCAGTGGCCGCGACCCATCGGCAACTCGCGCTCGAAGAGGCCGAGGCGGCCGAACTCCTGGGCACGCTCCAGGCGCTCGACGGCGCGCGCCGTTTCAGCCCGCAAACGCGTGAGCTCGGTCGTGTCACGCATGGTCCAGAGCCAGCACGCGTCACTCGTTACTTCTTCTTCGCGCAGCGGTCTCAGGCCCGCTTCGGCGGTGTGGGCCACGCCCTCGGCATCGCGCCAGACCAGCTCGGCCAGCTGCAGTGGCTGGCGGGCGAGCAAGGCGTCGGTCAGCCGTTGGGCTTGCGCCGTGGCGTGCCCATCCAGCCCATCCATCCCATCCATCTTGAGCGCTTCTGCCAGGGTTTGACCCAGCGCGGCCTGAGCGTGCCCGCCGGCGGCGCGCGACATCGCAGGGTTGACCCACAAAACAACGCCGCGCTGATCCAGCAAGGCCAGCAGTTCGGTGCTGGCCTCCAGCAAGGCCGCCCACGCGCTGGTTGGCAGGGGCAGCGGCAAAGAACGGCGAATCTCCATGCGCGATGGATGTAAGTGAAAGTTTCGAATCCAAGTCTAGCCAGATCACCACCGTTGCGCCCCATGGAATGCCCGCGCTTCCGGTCTTCGTTCACGAAGGGTCGCTGCGCGTGACGGCGGCCCGGTCTCGCGGGTCGAGCAAGGCCATTTCCCTGCCACTTGTCTTGTCTCAATCGCGCTGCACAATGCCCGCTAACTTTCCAGGAGCGCCCCATGAACTCAGCCAAAAAATCCGCCGAGCACAGCTTTGCCTCCATGCTCAAGTCCTTCAAAACCCCTTCGGGCAAAAGCGGCAGCTACTTCTCGCTGCCCGAGCTGGCCAAGAAGTACCCCAACGTGAACCAGCTGCCCATCTCCATGCGCATCGTGCTGGAGTCGGTGCTGCGCAACTGCGACGGCAAGAAGGTCACGGAAGAGCACGTGGAGCGACTGGCCAACTGGCAGCCCACCGCCGAGCGGGTCGATGAGGTCCCCTTCGTGGTGGCGCGTGTGGTGCTGCAAGACTTCACCGGCGTGCCGCTCTTGGCCGACCTGGCCGCCATGCGCAGCGTGGCCGCGGCCATGGGCAAGAACCCGCGTGCCATCGAGCCGCTGGTGCCGGTTGACCTGGTGGTTGACCACTCGGTGATGGTCGACTACTACGGCACGAAGAACGCGCTCGACCTCAACATGAAGCTCGAGTTCGAGCGCAACAACGAGCGCTACGAGTTCATGAAGTGGGGCATGCAGGCGTTTGAGACCTTCGGCGTGGTGCCGCCGGGCTTTGGCATCGTGCACCAGGTCAACCTCGAGTACCTGGCGCGCGGCGTGCACAACAAGGGCGGTGTGTACTACCACGACTCGCTGGTGGGCACCGACAGCCACACCACCATGATCAACGGCATTGGCGTGGTGGCCTGGGGCGTGGGCGGCATCGAGGCCGAAGCCGGCATGCTGGGCCAGCCGGTTTACTTCTTGACGCCTGATGTGGTGGGCTTTGAGCTCACCGGCAAGCTGCGCGAGGGTGTGACCGCCACCGACTTGGTGCTCACCGTCACCGAGACACCCGGGGCCAGCGCAACCGCCGCCTGCTCGGCGCTGGTGTGGCGGTGT
>JBBRFR010000275.1:0-5546 GCA_038241485.1 Burkholderiales bacterium | reverse complement strand
GGGCACCGACCCTTTGCCGGTCGACGGCTACTACATCGTGCGCCAGAGCTCCGCCCACGCCTGGGCCGAATATTGGCAGGAGGGCAAGGGCTGGATCCGCGCCGACCCCACCGCCGCCGTGGCCCCCGACCGCATCGTGCGCAGCCGCAACCTGGCACCCGCGCCTGGCTTCATGGCCGATGCGATCGCCAGCGTCAACCCGCAGCTGCTGGCGCAGATGCGTGCGGCTTGGGAAGCGCTCGACAACCGCTGGAACCAGTGGGTGCTCAACTACTCGCGCGGCCAACAGCTCGACCTCATGAAAAAGCTCGGCTTCAATTCGCCGAGCTGGCAAGACGTGGCCTTCCTGCTGATCGGCACCCTGAGCGGGCTGGCGTTCCTGGGCGCCGCCTGGGCCTGGTGGGACCGCCATCGCCAAGACCCCTGGCAGCGCCAGGCTGAGGAGCTGCGCCGCGCCTTGCGAACGCTGGGCCTGGGCGCCATGGCCCACGAGCCGCCGCGCGCCCTGGCTGCGCAGGTACGCCAGCGCTTCGGGCCCCAAGGCGAGGCGCTTTCTCACTTGTTGCAGGACCTGGAGCAGCAGCGCTACGGCCGCTCGCCGCTCAAACGGCCTTCGACCGATTGGCTGCGCACCTTGCGCCGCGAAACCCGCCACTTGCGGCGTGCGGTCAAGGCCTCCGCTTGATAATGCCAACCATGCTCCGGTTCACCACTGTTCTGCGCTTTTTCGCCCTGGCCCTGCTGATCACAACGGCCCATGCCCAGGCCGCCCGCGACGACAGCCCCCCCGACCTCATCACCTACGGCCAGCGCGAAGACGTGATGCGTTTTGGCGCCGAGCTGGCCGAGCGCCACGGCCTCGACGCCACCCGGGTAAAAGCAGTGCTGGCCGAGGCCCGCTACGTGCCCAACGTGGCCAAGTTCATCATGCCGCCGGCCAGCGGCACGGCCAAGAACTGGGCGGCCTACCGTGCACGCTTTGTCGAGCCGCTGCGCATCAAGAGCGGCATTGCGTTCTGGCGCGACAACGAAAAATGGCTGCAACGCGCCGAAGAGATGTATGGCGTGCCGCCCGAGATCATCGTCGGTGTGGTGGGCGTGGAGACCATCTACGGTCGCCACATGGGCAACTTCCGGGTGCTCGACGCACTGGCCACCTTGTCGTTCGACTTCCCCACCGGCCGCAAAGACCGCAGCGCCTTTTTTCGCAGCGAGCTGGAGCAGTTTTTTGTGCTGGCCCGCAGTGAAGGGGCCGACCCACTCAAGCTCAAGGGCAGCTATGCCGGCGCCATGGGCATGGGCCAGTTCATGCCCAGCAGCTGGAACAAGTACGCGGTCGACTTCGACGGCGATGGCCGCGTCGACATGCACACCAGCACCGCCGACGTGATCGGCAGCATTGCGCATTACTTCGCCGAGTTTGGCTGGCAGCGTGGCATGCCCACACGCTTTGACGTGGCCGTGCCAGTGGACGCCGCCGACCGCGCCGTGCTGCTGGCCCCCGACATCCTGCCCACGTTCAGCGCTCAGCAGTTCGCTGAAAAGGGCGCGGGCCTGCCGGCAGCGGCCCGTGAATTCACCGGCCCGCTGGCGCTCGTCGAGCTGCAAAACGGCGACGCGGCGCCGAGCTATGTGGCCGGCACCTCCAACTTCTACGCCATCACCCGCTACAACTGGTCGAGCTACTACGCCATGGCGGTGATCGACCTGGGCGAGGCCATTGCGCTGATTCGCAAGCGCGTCGATCGCTGAAAGCGGCTTTCAGTAGTTGTGGGCCGGGGTCGCCCGCTTCTCTCAGGCGGGGATGACGCTCACCCAAACATCCATCTCCTGCGCGCCACCACCCAGGATCACGCCACGCAGCGGTACCACGTCGGCAAAGTCAGAACCCCAGGCCAGCGTGATGTAGCGGCTGTCGGCCAGTTGATCGTTGGTGGGGTCGAACTCGACCCAGCCACACTCGGGCGAGTAGGCCGCCACCCAGGCGTGTGAGGCGTCCACCCCCATCAGCCGGGGCTGGCCTTCAGGCGGGTCGGTGAGCAGATAGCCCGAAACATAACGCGCCGGCAGGCCATGGCCTCGCAGGCACGCGAGCATCAGGTGTGCGAAGTCTTGGCAGACGCCACGGCGCTGGTACAGCACCTCGTCGACCGAGGTGCTCACGGTGGTGGCGCCCGGGTCGAACTCAAAGTCGGCGTGAATGCGCTGCATCAGCGCGGTCACCGCCTCCAGCCAGTTGCGCCCGGGTGTGAGCGACTCCAGGGCGTAGATGCGGGCGCCTTCGGACAGCGGCACCAGCAGCGTGGGCTCGCACATGCGCGCAGGCACCAGGTCGTCAAGCTCGGGCTGCTGCCGCACGGTGTCGCGCACACTTTCCCAGGCCACGAAGGGTGCGTCGTCGACCGGGGGGCGATCGGCCACCTCCACGCTGCAGTGCATGCGCACGCGCAGCATGCGGTGCGCGCCGTACAGCCCGAAGTGGGTCACGCTGTTGCCAAAACTGTCGGGCGCCTCGTGGCGCTCGTCGGGTGGCGGGTCGATCTGGATCGCGCACGACAGCAGCCTTTGCCACGGCAGGTGGCGCGGCGTCAGGCGAGCCACCTGCCACGACTGCGACACCGGTGCCGTGTACACATAGCGTGTTTCGTGTTCGACGGTGTAGCGCTCACGGCTCATGCTGTCAGGCCACCAGCGACAACACGCTGCGCGAGTCGGCGTGCGAGAAGAACTTGAGGGTGAGTTCGTCCGACACCGTGTGCGCCGCTCGCTGCAGCTGCTCCAGCAGATCGGCCAGCAGTTCGCTCTCGGGGTGCAGGTCGTCGGCTTTCAGCGACAGCAGCGTGGCATACGCCGGCGCCAGCACGCCACCGGAAAAGCGACCGTGCGCGCGCTCCAGCTTGCCGACGTATTCCACCAGGCCCTTCACCTGGAAAGCCACCGAGCGCGGGTTGGTGTCGTCGCGCAGCAGCAGGTCGAGCACCGGCAGCCACTCGGGCGCCACCAGGTAGCGCGAGCGGTAGGTGACGGTGGAGTCGGCCAGCTCCAGCAACCACTCCAGGCCACCCGCACGGCCTTCTTGTGTGGCCACCTGCAAGGCAATGCACAGGCTCGACAGGCGCTCGATGCGCCGCCCGATCGACAAGAAGCGCCAGCCAGTGCCCCGTGTCATGCCGTCGAGCACATACCCCGAGAGCGTCATCATCGACGTCACCGCGCGGTCGAGCCAGCCCAGGGCCAGCGGCAAGGAGCTGCCACGCTGGAACACCGGGTCGGCGATCAGCCGGTTGAGCGTGCGCCAGTTGTCGGCCGACATGCGGTCGCGCATGTTGAAGGCCACGCGTGACAGCTGGCGCAGCCGCAAGCTCAGGCCTTCTTCCGGGTGGGTGGCCGCGCGAAGCAGCTCGGTGCCGGGGTTGTCTGACGAGTCGATGAGCCCGAGGCGGCGCGCCAGCGCGAGCACCGGCACCAGGCCGTCGGACAAATCGTCGGCATTGGCGTCAACATTGCCCAGCACGCTGGCGATGGCCACCCGCAGCAGCCGCGCCGCGCCGTCGCAGCGCTCGCCGTAGCGGCCGAACCAGAACAAGTTTTCGGCCGCGCGCGAGGGCACGTTGCCACGCGCGGTGACGAGGTCTTCAGCCGAGACGGTGCTGGCGAGCAGCGAGAACGAGGCGTTCACCGGCCCATCGGACAACACCCAGGTGTCTTTGGAGCTACCACCACGCTGCATGGCGATGACACGCGAATCGCCATCACCCGCAACTCGGGTGAGGCCCCCTGGCATCACGCGATAACCATTCGGCGTGGCCACGGCAAACACCCGCAGCCCAACGGTGCGGGCACTGAGGTGGTTGCCCCTCAGCTCGGGGCCCCGCTCCAGCACCGGCGCCTGCGACACGTGCACCCATTCCTGCGCCACATAACGCTGCGGCCGCGAGGCCACGCGCGCCTTCAGCAGCACTCGCTCGTCAGCCGACAGATCGGCACCAAACACCGCTGGCTCACGCACCGTGCGATCGAGCGGCTTGATGATGATCTTGTCGAGCCGCTTCCAGGCGTCGTTGAAGGCCGCCGGCTCGCCGAGCCACCAGGTGGCCACCGAAGGCAGGCGCAGCTTTTCGCCCAGCAGCTTCTCGCTGAGCTTGGGCAGGTAACCGAGCAACGCGCCCGACTCCAGCACGCCCGAGCCCAGTGCATTGGCCAGCATCACGGTGCCGCGCCGTGCGCAATCGGTGAGGCCAGCAACACCGAGCGCGGAGTTGGAGCGCAGCTCCAGCGGGTCGCAGTAATCGTCGTCTTGCCGGCGCAGAACAGCATGCACCCGTTTCAGGCCTTCAACGGTTTTCATCCACACCCGGCCGTCGCGCACGGTGAGGTCACTGCCCTCGATCAGCGCAAAACCGAGGTAGCGCGCGAGCAAGGCGTGCTCGAAATAGGTTTCGTTGTACGGCCCGGGCGTGAGCAGCGCGATCAACGGCGGGCCATCGCCCTTGGGCGCCCAACGCAACAGCGATTCGCGCAGGTTTGAGAAAAACGAAGCCAGGCGCTGCACATGCAGATCGTGAAAAAGCTGCGGGAACACACGCGACACCACCAAGCGGTTTTCCAGCGCATAACCCGCACCCGAAGGCGCCTGCGTGCGGTCGCTCACCACCCACCAGCGGCCATCGGGCGAGCGCGCCAGGTCGGCGGCGTAGTTGAAAAGGTGCACGCCACTCGGCGGGCGAATGCCCTGCACCTGGTGCAAAAAGCCGCTGTGGCCAAAGATTACCGAAGGCGGGATGGCACCGCTTTTCAGCAGCGTCTGCTCGCCATAGATGTCGGCCAGCACCAGGTTGAGCAGCTCGGCGCGCTGGGCGATGCCGGCTTCGATCTCTTCCCACTCGCTGGCCGAGAGCAGAAGCGGCAACGGGTCGACCTCCCAGGGCCGGTCGGCACCCTGAGGATCGGCGTAGACGTTGTAGGTGATGCCGTTTTCGCGGATCTGCCGCTCCATCAGCGAGAGGCTGTCGGCCACGCCCGGGCCCTCGCGCTCGGCGAGCGAGCGCAAAAAGGCGTCCCAGTGCGGGCGCGGCTCGCCCGGCGCTAAGAGCAGCTCGTCGTAACGGTCTTCGAGCGCGGCGTAGCCGGAGAGCAGCTTTCTCAGCATGGACGGGGGAAGATACAAGGAGTGACCGCCGGATTCTCGCGGATCGCAGCCTGGGGCCCGCCGGCCACCCGCGTCAGCAGGCGAAAGCAATCCGCGAGCCCGAGCCTCACGCGGCGCCCTGGAGCGATGACAAGGCCCGGGCGATGCGGTGCCGCTGCACCTTGGTCTTGGGCACGGGGAAGTCAAACCACGTGCGCACGTCTTCTTCGAGCCCGATGCCGTGCATGAAGTTGTAAAGCGCCTTTTTCAGCCCCACGCCCAGCGCGTCGTGGTCGGTGCCGGTGGGGTCGATGAAGGCGATGTCGTTCTTCGCGAACGAGACCGGCGGCAAAGGCTGCAAGGTCACGCCGTACTCCTCGGGGTGCTGGCCCACCGGCGAGTGCACCGTGCAGGCAAA
>JBBRFR010000274.1:0-5569 GCA_038241485.1 Burkholderiales bacterium | reverse complement strand
GACGGGCCGTGCGCTGTTGGCGTTGAAGCGGTAGCGCGGGCCCGTCCACACCTGGAAGGTGGGCGCCGGCCCGGCGAGCTGCAGGAAGTCGGTCTCCGGGTGGGCGATGCCGTCCACGCTCAGGTCGTCGCCCAGGTTGTTGTCGTCGATGTCGATCACTGCCTCGCCACCGTTTTCGCCGGTGGGGCAGATGGCAGCGTCGGAGGTGGTGTTGTCGCCGTCGATGCAGGCCGAGGGGATGGGGAACACACCGCCCTTGGCGAAGCCGGCCAGCACCTTGTTGGTGGTGTGGTTGCCGTTGTGCGCAAACGAGGGTGGCCCGCCCGGCAGGCCCGAGGTGGCCCATTGTTCAACCATCTCCAGCTCCAGGTCGTGCAGCAGGTTGTAGACGAGCCGGTCACCGCTGCCCGCGGCGCCGAGGAAGCCGCTGTTTTTCAGCGCGCGGGTGAAGCGCACGAAGTATTGCGGGTGGCCCGAGGGGCGGCACTTGCTGCGCATGCCTTCGCGCACCTGCCACAAGATGGCCGCGCCGATCTGCATGTCGGCATACCCGCCGGTTGCGAGGTCGCGGTGCTCCGGGAAGTGGTCGCCAGGGGTGGCGGGGTTGAAGGGCGTGGTCAGCTCGTGCAGGCGAGGCAGGCCACCGTCTTCCACGTGGCCGCGGCTGCCCTGGCAGTTGTTGCTGGCGTTCACGCCGCCCAGGTTTTTGGCCGTCCAGCCCGAGGTGCAGTTGGTGTTGTCGAAATGGTCGGCCCAGGCGTCGGCCAAGTCGTGCAGGCTGTTCCAGCCAAGCGGCACCGAGCACGGCGGCGCGCCGCACCAGTCGGGCGGGCGCTCATCGGTGAAGCGAGACACCGAGTTGTGCGCCAGTTCGTGGCCGACGATGGTGCTGTCGTGGGCGAAGTTCATGTAGTTGGCGCCACCCGTGGTGCCGTCTGAAAAGTTCGGGCAGGCCGCGTCAAAGTAGCCCTGGCAGGCGCCGAAGTCCATGTCAGACCACGCGTTGCAGCCGGCCGAGGCCGACTCAATGCGCGGGTTCCAGGGTGCGCTGGGGAAGGGCGTGAAGATGCCGTGCGAGATGGCCTGGCTCCAGTTGAGGTGGAACAAGGCGAAGTAGTTGACCTGCTGGAAGGCGTTGTTGCCACCCACCGAACACACAGCGCTGGCGCCGGTGTTGATGGGGGTCTGGTTGAAGTTGGCGAAGGTGGCGCTGCTGCCGCCGCTGCCGCTGGGCACCGTCACGTCGTTGGCATTGAAGCCGTCACCCTGGAAGTCGACCCGTGTTGCCACGTCGTCGAGCTGCAGCGTGTACTGCCCTGCGGCCGCCGGGTCGACGGCAAAGAAGCGCGCCAGCGAAGCGCCCGTGCCCGGGTCGCGGCGCCACACGCTGCCGGAGGCGGTCACGTCTGACACCAGCGAACGCATCTTCAAGATTTGCCCTGTCGACGCATCCGACCACACCCTGAACGGCACGCTGCGGCCGTGGCTGGTGCCTTGCAGCACCATGCGCCAGGCGTAGCGCAGCGAGACGCCGCCGCTGCTGTCGTTGCCATAAGGCAGCAGCACGAGCCACGGCCCGTCTGTCACACGCTCGCGGTTCACGCGGTCGATGCCCTTGATCTTGGCCAGCGCGGCGTAGCCACGCTCGCCTGCACCCTGGCTGCCCTCGGGCTTGGCGTTGGCGATGGAATAGCGGTGGATCAGCGAGCCGCGCAGGCTCGTCACCGTCTGGCCCTCCCAGCGTGTGGCCAGCAGCAGCGTGTGCTCGATCGGCACGTCGCCTTCGACCTGCAAGAAGGGGTAGCTGATCTCCAGGCGCTCGATGTCGGCCTTGAACTGCGCAAACGACAAGCCGCGCGCGATCTGCAGGTTTTGCTCGACGTCGGGCGTGGGCGGCTTCTTGCCGAGGAAGGCATCGACCATGTCGAGCGTGCGTGGGCGGGTGGCTTTTTCGTTGCCCTGGTATTCGTTGGCCAGCAACTGCGCCACACCCGACAGCTGCGGTCGGTTTTGCCGCAACCCGCTTTCGGGCGCGGCCCGCAAGCGCTTGGCGCCGCCCTCGAAGTGCATTGCCGCGAGCAGCGGCACGATCATCTGCTGGGCCACGTCGGCGCTCGACACCGCGCCTGCTTCCTTCGGCGGCAGGCGCAAGAAGAGCCGGCCCATGTCGTGGCTGGGCAGCGAGGCGCGTGCGCCTTTGGGCAAGGCCTTGAGGTCGACCGCGGGTGCGCGGGCTGGCTGAATCGGCGGCGGCTCAACCGATGGGAACACGAGCTCCGACGGCCCCGGGCCCGCAGGCACCTGCTTGCCCGGGCCAGTGCTGCAGCCGGTGGCCACGATCAGTGCGGCGACAACGATGCAGCGCACAGGAACCCGCAGCACAGCGGGTGTGTTTGGTGTGTTCATCTTGGCTCTCCCGACTTGAATGCCCACCCAGGGGCACCACAAACATGGCTCTGTTGAATTTCGAGTGGGTACCGCGCCGCCTCGACCCGTTCGCCCTGAGCAGGGACTGAGCTTGTCGAAGGCCCGTGCGTCGAAGGGCTGGTGAGCGAAGCCACCTTGCGAGCAGGGCTTCGACAGGCTCAGCCCGAACGGGGGTCGGGGGTATTTGCCCACTCGAAATTCAACAGAGGCACAAACATAGGCGAGCGCGTGCAAAGAGCGCACCCTGAGTTCTAGGGGGCGGGGGTTGTGGTTCTAGGGGTGATGCGCATCGGGTAAGGTGCGCCGGTCGAAGGAGAGCGTCGTGTCGTCAACTCAATTCAAGGTTTCATTGTGGTCACTCGCCTGGCGCCAGATGGCGCGCGACTTTCGTGCCGGCGAGTTGCGCTTGCTGGTGGTGGCGGTGACGCTGGCGGTGGCGGCGTTGAGCGCCGTTGGCTTCTTCGCCGACCGCCTCAACAACGGCCTGGCGCGTGACGCACGCCAGCTGCTGGGCGGCGACGCCATCGTCGCCAGCGACCAGCCGCTGCCGCCAGCGTTTGCCGACAAGGCACGCGCGCTCGGCTTGAAGACGGCCAACACAACCGGCTTCCCGAGCATGGGCCGGGCGAGCGACGACAAGGGCGGCGCCACCAAGCTGGTGGCCGTCAAGGGCGTGACCGAGGCTTACCCGCTGCGCGGCACGCTGCGCCTGGCCGATGCGCCCGGCGGCGTGGCGCGTGCAGCCACACAAGGCCCGCCGCTTGGCACGGTGTGGGTCGATGCACCGCTGCTTGACGGCTTGCAGCTCGGCATTGGCGACGAGCTGCTGCTGGGGGACGCGCGCCTGAAGATCGGCGCCATCATCCTGATCGAGCCCGACCGTGGTGCCGGCTTCATGAGCTTTGCGCCACGCGTGATGCTCAACCAGGCCGACCTGCCGGCCACCGGCCTGGTGCAACCGGCCAGCCGCGTGACCCACCGCTTGGCGGTGGCCGCGCCGGGCAAGGACGACACGCCGGTGCGCGCCTTTGTCGCCTGGGCCGACGCGCAGGTAAAGGGCCAGTCGCTGCGTGGCGTGCGCGTCGAGTCGCTGGAAAGCGGGCGCCCCGAGATGCGCCAGACGCTTGACCGCGCCGAGAAGTTTCTCAACCTGGTCGCGCTGCTCGCTGCCTTGCTCGCGGCGGTTGCGGTTGGCATTGCCGCACGCGACTTCGCCAACCGCCACCTCGACGACTGCGCCATGCTGCGTGTGCTCGGCCAACCCCAGCGCACCATCGCGCTGCAGTACCTGATCGAGTTCGCGTTCGTCGGCCTGCTGGCCAGCGCGGCCGGGGTGGCGCTGGGCTTTGCGGTGCACTACGTGTTTGTGTACCTGCTGGCCGGCCTGGTGAACGCTTCTCTGCCCGCCGCCACCGGCTGGCCGGCGCTGTTTGGTTTGGGGGTGGGCTTCACGCTCTTAATGGGCTTCGGCTTGCCGCCGGTGCTGCAGCTGTCACAGGTGCCGCCGCTGCGCGTGATTCGCCGCGATGTGGGGGCCTTGAAGCCGGCATCGATCGCGGTGCTGGGCGCGGGCGCGGCGGGCTTTGTGGCCTTGTTGCTGGCGGTGTCGTCTGACCTGAAGCTGGGGCTGATCGCGGTCGGTGGTTTTGCCGTGGCGGTGGCAGTGTTTGCGGTCTTGTCGTGGCTGGCGGTGCAGGCCTTGCGGCGCGCGGTGCCCGAGTCGCGTGCGCCACGCTGGCTGGTGCTGGCCACGCGGCAGATTGCGGCGCGGCCGGCGTTTGCGGTGCTGCAGGTGTCGGCCTTGAGCGTGGGCCTGCTCGCGCTGTGTTTGCTGGTGCTCTTGCGCACCGACCTCATCTCCAGCTGGCGCCAGGCCACACCGCCCGATGCGCCCAACCGTTTTGTGATCAACGTGCAGCCCGAGCAAGGCGAGGCCTTCCAGGCCCGGCTGCGCGCCGGGGGTGTGGCCAAGTTCGACTGGTACCCGATGATCCGCGGCCGCTTGATTGCCATCAACGGCCAGCCGGCATCGACCGAGGGCTTCACCGACGAGCGCGCCAAGCGTTTGCTCGACCGCGAGTTCAACCTGAGCCACAGCGCTGCGCTGCCGCAGCACAACCTGGTGACGGGCGGCAAGTGGGTGGCCGAAGAGAAGGGTGGCTTGAGCGTGGAAGAAGGCCTGGCCGAGACCTTGAACCTCAAGCTCGGTGACCAGTTGCGCTTCGACGTGGCCGGCATGGTGACCGAGGGCCGCATCACCAGCCTGCGCAAGGTCGACTGGGGCTCGATGCGCGCCAACTTCTTTGTGATGTTTCCGACCGCGCAAATGGCCGACGTGCCGGTGACCTACATCGCCGCGTTTCGTGCGCCCGCCACGGTGGGGTTTGACAACGCCTTGAGCCGCGAGTTTCCCAACATCACGAATGTCGATGTGTCAGCGTCGATCACGCAGATTCAAGCTGTGCTCGACCAGGTGGTGCGTGCGGTCGAGTTCTTGTTCATGTTCACGCTGGCAGCCGGCTTGGTGGTGTTGTTTGCCGCGGTCACGGCCACCCGCGAGGCGCGCGCGCGCGAGTTTGCGGTGATGCGCGCTTTGGGTGCCAGCGGCAAGTTGTTGGCGCAGGTGCAGCGCGCTGAGCTGCTGGGGGTGGGTGCCTTGGCCGGGTTTTTGGCGTCTGTCGCTGCGGTGGTGGTGGGCTGGGCGCTGGCGAAGTACGTGTTTCAGTTCAGCTGGAATGCCTCGCCTTGGGTGCCCTTGGTGGGCAGTGCGGCGGGCGCGGTGTTGGCTTTGGGGGCGGGGTGGTGGGGTTTGCGCGAAGTGCTGCGCCGGCCGGTGGTCGAGACCTTGCGAAGTGCCGCGACGCAGTGAGCTTCTCGCCCTCTCAGGGCGGGGTTGACCAGGGTGGCGCCGGCGTCGGCCACCGGGCGCAAACCGATTGCTTTCCGACGGTGTCCAGAGGTGGCCCAGAAAAAACGGGCGGTGACATCGTCACCGCCCGTTGATTGACAACGGTGTGCGCAACGCAGCTCAGTGAGCGCTGTCCATCAGGCCCATGTCGGGGCTGGCCATCAGAGACTCGATGTCCATCATGATCAGCATGCGGTCGTTGACGCTGCTGATGCCGGTGATGAAGCTGGTGTC
>JBBRFR010000273.1:0-5619 GCA_038241485.1 Burkholderiales bacterium | reverse complement strand
GGTTGATGCCGGGGCGGGTGCTTGCCCGTGGTTGAAAAGAACACGATGCCACACCCCCTGGTCTGGGACATCGCGCTGCGCAAACAGCTGCGCCACGGTGACACCCGCTTTGCGCTCGACGTGCGCTTCAGCAGCACAGCGCAGCGCGTGGTGTTGCACGGTCCCTCGGGCGCTGGCAAAACCCAGACGCTGCGCATGATCGCCGGCATCACCGCGCCCGACGCCGGTCGCGTGGCGGTGGCCGGGCGCGTGTTGTGCGACACCAGCGTCGGTCTGTCGCTCTCGCCACAGCAGCGCCGCCTGGCCTATGTGTTCCAGGACTACGCTCTGTTCCCCCACCTCACGGTGCGCCAGAACATCGCCTTTGCCTTGAGCACTGGCTGGCGCAACCCATCCCGCGCGGCGTCAGACCCGCAGGTCGACCACTGGCTGCGCAGCTTCCGCCTCGAAGCCCATGCCGGCCACTACCCGCACCAGATCTCCGGCGGCCAGCGCCAGCGCACCGCCCTGGCCCGCGCGCTGGTCACCCAGCCGGCTGCCCTGCTGCTCGACGAGCCGTTTGCAGCACTCGACAAACACCTGCGCCAGTCCCTGCGGCAGGAACTCAAGGCGTTGCAGGAAGCGCTGCAGTTGCCGCTGCTGCTGATCACCCACGACGAAGACGACATCGAATCCCTGGCCGAAGACGTGGTGCATGTGGACGCGGGCCAGGTCACCCCCCTGCCCGCCGCCATGGACCCCTCCACCAACATCCCCCTGGCCGCAGCCGGTTGACGCGGCGCTCGTCTGCCACGCCTGCAAACGCACCGGCTGTTCTCACCAGACCACAAAGCAAATGCCCGCGCCCGCATGACACCACGCCGCTCAAAAAAGCCGCTGCCCCTGGCCCTCAAAGGATCGCTGTGGCTCACCTCGGGCCACGAGAGCGTGGGTGGCCACGGGCGCATCGCCCTCTTGCGCGCGGTGGCCGAACACGGCTCGATCACCCAGGCCGCCAAGGCCTTCGGCATGAGCTACAAGGCAGCCTGGACCGCCATCAACACCATGAACGCGCTCTCAGGCACGCCGCTGGTGGAGCGGGTGACAGGCGGACGCGGCGGCGGCTCAACCCAGCTCACCGAGCAAGGCCTCCGTCTGGTGGCGCGCTACGGGCAGATCGATGCGGTGCACCAGCGCTTCCTGCAGCTGCTGGACCAGGGAACCATGGACTTGACACAGGAGTTTTCACTTTTGAAGGTGCTGAACATGAAAACGAGCGCGCGCAACCAGTGGGTGGGCACGGTCAGCGCAATTCGCTCCGGGGCGGTGAACGACGAGGTGGAACTGAGCCTGCCCGGCGGTGCCCAACTGTCGGTGATCGTCACCCGCGAGAGCACCGAGGCGCTGGCGCTGCGGCTGCAGCAGACGGTGATTGCGCTGGTGAAGTCGTCATCGGTGATGCTGGCCACCGGCTTGGATGGCGCCAAGCTGTCGGCGCGCAACCGGCTGGAAGGGCGGGTGCGCTCGGTCACGCCGGGCGCGGTGAACGCCGAGGTGGTGGTGGATACCGCAGAGGGACTTCCGATGGTGGCCATTGTGGCGCAAAGCACCATCGCCGATCTTGGCCTGGCGCCCGATTCGCCGGTGACGGTGCTGGTGAAAGGCTCGGACATCATCCTCGCGGTCGCGAGCTGAAACAAAAAACCCCGCGCGGTGTGGACTGTGTGGATGTCGCTCTGTCACATCTGTCATTCACACGGCCTTGGATGCCATCGGGTGCGGGAACGACCCAGCAACGGCTGAAAGATCGGTTGTCTGCTGGCGATGGGTCTGAGTTGGCAAGTCGTGGCGCTGCTTAGGGGGCGGTGCCGTGAAGACCCGTGTGCCATGCGCCTACAGCACGATGGCAACGCCGCGGTCGATCTGAGACCGAGGTGTCTGCACCACGGAAGGCGTTGAAGGCATTCGTCCCGACTTGCCTTGGGCCACGGCTCGACTGACATGCTCACACCCGGGGTCGACCATGCACTGCGCTTGTATCGCCACCGGCGCATCGGTTAGCCTGAACTCAATGCAATCACCCAACAGGCAACCCGCATGAAAACCGAGCGCTTCGAATTCGCCGGCCACGACGGCTCCTTGCTGGCCGCGCGGCTTGATTGGCCCGAGGGCCCGGTGCGTGCCAGCGCGATCCTGGCCCACTGTTTCACCTGCTCAAAAGACATCCCGGCGGCCCGGCGCATCGCAGGGCGACTGGCTGCGCGTGGCATTGCCGTGCTGCGCTTTGACTTCACCGGCCTCGGCCATTCCGGTGGCGAATTCGCAAACACCAACTTCAGCTCCAACGTCGAAGACGTGCACGCTGCCGTGCGTGCCCTGGCGCAACGGGGCATGGCGCCGCAGCTGTTGATCGGTCACTCGCTGGGGGGTGCGGCCGTGCTGAAGGCTGCGCCGGATGTGAAGGGCTTGCGCGCCGTGGTCACCCTGGGTGCGCCAGCCGACCCGTCGCATGTGATGCGGCACATGGCGGGTCAGGTGGATCAGATCCGGCGCGACGGCCGCGCCACGGTGCAACTGGGGGGCCGTCCGTTCGAGATCCGGCAGCAGTTTCTGGACGACATCAGCGCCCAGTCGCTGGAGGCGGCTCTCGACCATTTGCGCGTGCCGCTGCTGGTGATGCACGCACCGAACGACCTCACCGTCAGCATCGACCAGGCTGCCCGCATCTTCATGGCCGCCAAACACCCGAAGAGTTTTGTGTCGCTCGACAAGGCCGACCACCTCATGAGCCGGGAAGCAGATGCCGAGTACGCGGCCGAAGTCATCGCGAGCTGGTCCGACCGTTATCTCGACCCAGCACCAGCCGACCTGGTGGCCGGGGCTCCGGAAGGCGTGGTCCGCGTGGCCGAAGCGCAGGCGGGCGGCTTCAAGCAGGACGTGACCATCAATGCCCGGCACCAGCTGGTGGCCGACGAGCCGCTCAGCGTGGGGGGCACCGACCTCGGGCCAAGCCCTTACCAGCTGGTCTCGGCCGGCCTGGGGGCCTGCACCACCATGACCCTGCGCCTGTACGCCAACCGCAAGAAAATCCCGCTGACCCATGTCACCTGCGACGTCACCCACAACAAGGCCCACCTGGCGGAGAGCCTGCAACTCGACGCCGGACAGACCAAGGCGGATGTCTTCACCCGACACATCCGGCTGGAAGGCGATCTGACCGACGAACAGCGAGAGGCCCTTCTTCGCATCGCGGAAAAATGTCCGGTGCATCAGACGCTGCACCGTCAGGCGGCGGTGCAGACCGAGCTGGTCCCAGCCGCAAGCACTGAGTCATTGGAAGTCAAGGCACTTCGCCAGAGGACATGAAACATGAAACATGAAACCCCAGTCGAATCACCGAACTGGGGTTCATTTTGAAACCTCGTGGGACGTCAAGCGACGTCAGGAGAGCGTGTCACATGTGGTCGATCATCACCTGGCCAAAACCCGAGCAGCTGACCTGGGTGGCGCCGTCCATCAGCCGCGCGAAGTCGTAGGTCACCTGCTTGCTGGCGATGGACTTTTCCATTGAGCTGATGATCAGGTCAGCGGCTTCCGACCAGCCCATGTGGCGCAGCATCATCTCGGCCGAGAGGATTTCAGAACCTGGGTTCACGTAATCCTTGCCGGCGTACTTCGGCGCGGTGCCGTGGGTGACCTCGAAGCAGGCCACCGAGTCCGAAAGGTTGGCGCCGGGCGCGATGCCGATACCGCCCACCTGCGCTGCCAGCGCGTCGGAGATGTAGTCGCCATTCAAGTTGAGCGTGGCGATCACCGAGTATTCGGCTGGGCGCAGCAGAATCTGCTGCAAGAAGGCGTCGGCGATGCTGTCTTTGACGGTGATCTCTTTGCCGGTCTTGGGGTTCTTGAATTTGCACCATGGGCCACCGTCGACCAGCTCGGCGCCAAATTCTTTCTGCGCCAGCGCATAGGCCCAGTCGCGAAAGCCACCCTCGGTGTATTTCATGATGTTGCCCTTGTGCACGATGGTCACACTGGGTTTGTCGTTGTCGATCGCGTACTGGATCGCCTTGCGCACCAGGCGCTCGGTGCCCTCGCGGCTCACCGGCTTGATGCCGATGCCCGAGGTGTTGGGGAAGCGGATCTTGGTCACGCCCATTTCGTCTTGCAAAAACTTGATTAGCTTCCTGGCCTTGTCCGACTCGGCCTCGTACTCGATGCCGGCGTAAATATCTTCTGAGTTCTCCCGAAAGATCACCATATTGACCTTTTCGGGCTGCTTTACCGGCGAAGGGACGCCCTTGAAGTACTGCACCGGGCGCAGGCAGACATAGAGATCAAGCTCTTGGCGCAACGCCACGTTGAGCGAGCGGATACCGCCGCCCACTGGCGTGGTCAGCGGGCCTTTGATGGACACCACGTACTCGCGCAGCGCCGCCAGAGTTTCCTCGGGCAGCCAGACATCGGGGCCATAGATTTGGGTCGATTTTTCGCCAGCGTAAACCTCCATCCATTGGATCTTTCTTTTACCCCCGTAGGCCTTGGCCACGGCGGCGTCGACCACCTTCAGCATCACCGGCGTGATGTCCTGGCCGGTGCCATCGCCTTCGATGTACGGCACGATGGGCTCATCCGGCACGCTGAGCGACATGTCGGCATTGACGGTAATTTTCTGGCCTTGCTCGGGCACACGAATGTGTTGGTACATGGAAGCCTGTCTCCGGTTTCGATAGGATGGAAGGTATGTTTTCCGGGGGCACTTTTTGCACCTTGCTCGGAACAAAATGATTCTAGCCCTTGCTCCACACCACCTTGTCCATGACACACCCACGCACCCCCTTTGGCCGCCCGCAGCGCACCAGCCAACGCCTCACTCAGTGCCTCGCCACGCTGCTACTGGCCTTCACAGGTCAGGCACTGGCGCAAACGCAGTCCCAGGAACAGCCTCAATTGAACCTGCCGCGCATGCCGCTTGCGGCGGGCATGCATTTGATTGACGCCCAGGTGGCTCAGACGCCCGAACAACGCCAGATCGGCTTGATGCACCGCCGCGAAATGCCCGTCACCGAAGGCATGCTGTTTGTGTTCGAGCAGCTCGCCACACAGTGCTTCTGGATGAAGAACACGCTGCTGCCCCTGACAGCGGCCTTTGTGGCCGACGATGGCCGGGTGGTGAACTTGGCAGACATGAAGCCGCAAACCCTTGAGTCGCACTGCTCGGCTGAGCCGGTGCGTTTTGTCCTGGAGATGAACCAGGGCTGGTTTGCCAAGCGCGGGGTAAAAGCTGGAAGCCGCTTGAGCGGGCCTGCCTTCACACGCTGAGCGCGTGCTTGGGGGGCGAAGCCACTGAGTTTGGCTGATCTAAAACCATTGTTCAGGATGCTTCGTACAGGCGACATTCGGCCGACACAACGGCCATGTCCTACAGACGCTGCTGCTCACCGGCGCCCGCCCTGGCGAGGTGATGTCCTTGGGCTGGGACGATCTGGACACCCGATGGCGCGGGTTGACCATTCGCGGCAAAGTGGAGGGCGAGCGCGTTACCCCGCTCACGCCATATGTCCATCACTTAACTGACCCACTGGAAGCCCGGCATTGGCGGTCGGCGAAACTGGTTCACCGTGCGAAAGCACCTGCTAC
>JBBRFR010000272.1:0-5643 GCA_038241485.1 Burkholderiales bacterium | reverse complement strand
CCCTTCAGACAGCTCGCGACGGTCTTGCCCTTGGGTGGGCAACACCGGCAGCTGGGTCACGAAGGCCTGCATGCGGTGGGCCGTGGCGACCTGCCACAGCGACGCCACCAGCGTGGTGTCGCCCACCCACACCACCGCGCGGCTGGGTTGCGCATCGGCGTCGACATAACGCATGGCGATGGGCTGCAGCGGCGTGCCGGTCGACACCGCCGCTTGCAGCAGGTTGGCGTGAAAGGGCAGCAGCGATTGGCCGTCGCCCGTGGTGCCCTCAGGGAACATGGCGATGGTGTCGCCCTGCTTCAGCGCGTCGGCGATCTGGTGCACCACGCGCAGCGCATCACGCTTGCGCTCGCGCTCGATGAACAAGGTGCCGCCGCCCGCCACCAGCCAGCCCAGCACCGGCCAGGCGCGCACATCGGCCTTGGAGACAAAACGTGCCGGGTGCACGGCGTTGATGGCCAGGATGTCGAGCCACGAGATGTGGTTGGCCACCAGCAGCACCGGGCCGGCGTGCGACTCGCCGCTGCCGTGGATCTGCAGGCCCAGCACGCGGGCCATCTTGGCGCACCAGCGGCCGGTTTGTTGCATGCGTTGCGCTGGCGTGGCGAAGGGGTAGATCACCGCGCAACGCAACATGCCGGCAGCAATGTGCTTGACACAATGGGCCAGCCGCCAGACCCCTCGCAGTTGACGCAGCAGCGGGCTCAAGTGGCCTCGTAGGCCAGGTGGCCGGCGACCAGCGTGTACTTCACCCGGCCAGGCAGCTCATACCCCGCAAACGGCGAGTGTTTGCCCTGGCTCTTGAGCGCGGCGGGTTGCACCGTCCAGCGTTCGCTGGCATTGAACAGGCACAGATCGGCCACACCCCCTTCGACCAGGCGGCCGGCGCTGGAGGCCAGCGAACCGAGCGCCTCGCCCAACACACGCACCGGCTCACAGGTGACCGAGGCGAGCGTCTTGCCCAGGCCCACGCCCTGCTCTTGGCCCCACTTGAGCGCCAGGCTCAACAGCAACTCCAGGCCGGTGGCACCGGGCTCGGCTTCGGCAAAGGGCAGGTTCTTCATGTCTTCGTCGACCGGCGTGTGGTCGCTCACCAGGGCGTCGACCGTGCCGTCGGCCAGCGCGGCGCGGATGGCGTCACGGTCGCGCTGCTGGCGCAGCGGCGGTGTGAGGCGCATGGCGGCGTTGAAGTAGCCAATGTCCATGTCGGTCAGGTGCAGCTGGTTCACGCTCACGTCGCAGGTGACCGGCAGGCCCTCGGCCTTGGCGCGGCGCACGAGTTCGATGCCGGCGGCACTGCTCAGGCGACACAGGTGCACCCGTGCCCCCGTCACACGCATCAGCTCGAAGATGGTGTGCAGCGCAATCGTCTCGGCGATCACCGGCACACCCGTCAGGCCGAGCCGTGTGGCGAGTGCGCCGCTGGCGGCCACACCCTTGCCGAGGTAGGAGTCTTGCGGGCGCAACCACACGCTGTAGCCGAAGGTCGACGCGTACTGCAGCGCTCGCTGCATCACGAGGGTGTCAGCCAGCGCCACATCGGCTTGCGAGAAGCCCACACAACCGGCCTCGGTGAGCTCGGCCATCTCGGTGAGCACCTCGCCGGCCAGGTTGCGCGTCAATGCCCCCAGGGGGTAGAGGTGCGACTGGTTGAGGTTGCGGGCGCGGAACTTGAGCATCTCGACCAAGCCAGGCTCGTCGAGTGGCGGGTCGGTGTCGGGGGGGCAAACCAGGCTGGTCACACCGCCGGCCACCGCCGCGGCCATCTCCGACTCGAGCATGCCTTCGTGTTCGTGGCCCGGTTCGCGCAAACGAGCCGCCAGGTCGACCAGGCCGGGGGCGACGATCAGGCCACTCGCGTCGATGTTGCGGTTGGCGTGGAACTCGGGGCTGACCTTGCCCAGCGACACGATGCGCCCGGCGGCAATCGCCACGTCACCCAGTTCGTCACGCCCGCTGGCAGGGTCGAGCAGGCGGCCGTTTTTGATCAGAATTTTCATTGGGTCAAAAGCTCCAATTTGCAGGTCGCGGGCCGAGCGCCGGGCCGCTCCCAAGCCGGCCCGCATCCCCTGGGGGGATCGGCCGATGTACCCGTCGGACGAGGGGCCGCATTCGTTCAGGCGTTGTTGCCAGCGATCGTCGACATGACCGCCATACGCACCGCGATGCCGAAGGTGACCTGCGGCAGGATCACGCTCTGCCGGCCATCGGCCACCGACGAGTCGATCTCGACCCCGCGGTTGATCGGGCCAGGGTGCATCACGATCGCATCGGGTTTGGCGTGGGCCAGCTTTTCTTGCGTGAGGCCGTAGTTCTTGAAGAACTCACCGGCGCTCGGCAGCATGGCGCCGCTCATGCGTTCGTTTTGCAGGCGCAGCATGATGATCACGTCGGCACCCTTAATGCCTTCAACCATGTCGTGGCACACACGCACGCCCATCTCCTTCAGGTCACTGGGCACCAGGGTCTTGGGGCCGACGGCGCGGATCTCGGGCACACCCAGCGTGGTGAGGGCGTTGATGTCGGAGCGCGCCACGCGCGAGTGCACGATGTCGCCCACCACCGCCACGGTGAGATTGGTGAAATCTTGTTTGTAGTGGCGAATGGTGTACATGTCGAGCAGGCCTTGCGTCGGGTGAGCGTGGCGGCCGTCGCCGGCGTTCACCACGTGCACATGCGGCGCGCAGTGCTGGGCGATCAGGTAGGGTGCACCACTCTCGCTGTGGCGCACCACGAACATGTCAGCGTGCATGGCCGACAGATTCGCAATAGTGTCGAGCAGGCTCTCACCCTTGGCCGCGCTCGACTTGGCGATGTCGAGGTTGATTACATCGGCGCTCAAACGCTTGGCTGCAATCTCGAAGGTAGTGCGCGTGCGGGTGCTGTTTTCGAAGAAGAGGTTGAACACGCTCTTGCCTCGCAAGAGCGGCACCTTCTTCACCTCGCGGTCGTTCACGCTGAGGAAGGTACCCGCGGTGTCGAGGATGTTGTGCAACACCGCCCGCGGCAGGCCCTCGATGGAGAGCAGGTGGATCAGCTCGCCGTGCTTGTTGAGTTGGGGGTTCCTCATCATGTCAGACCTTTCGCCGGGCCGCCCCAAGGAAGGTCTGCGCCCCCATGGGGGCTGAGCAGCGGCAACGCCGCAAGCGTGGGGGCGTCATGCTTTTTCCTTGATGTCGAAGCTGAACTGGCCGGCTTCGTCGCGTGCGAGGCGCAGCTTGCTTTCCTTTGGCAGCGTGATGCGGGCAGCCGAGTAAGCGGGGTGAATCGGCAATTCGCGGCCACCTCGATCGACCAGCACAGCGAGCGTCACGCTGGCCGGGCGGCCGAAGTCGAACAGCTCGTTGACCACCGCGCGGGTGGTGCGCCCGGTGTAGAGCACGTCGTCGATCAGCACGATAGGCCGGCCTTCAATCTCGAAAGGCAGCTTGGTGGGGTCGGCGCTGGACAGGCCGCGCGATGAAAAGTCGTCACGGTGCAAAGCACTGGAGATGACGCCGATCTCGCCAGGCAGCTGCAAGTCTTTTTGCAGCCTCTCGGCCAGCCAGGCGCCGCCCGACCAGATGCCGACCAGTGCGGCGTTAGGTTGCAACAGCGCGCGCACGCCCGACAGGAGATCGGTGTAGAGGGCCTCTGCGTTGAGGTGCAAGGTGCTCATGGCAAGTCTTTCAGGAATTGCTCCAGGATGATCGCGGCCGAGGTGGCATCCACATCGGCTGCGCCGTAGGCATGCGCTTCGGTCGTGGTGTACCGCTCGTCCACCTCATGCACTGGCAGCTTGAAGCGGCCGTGCAGCTGGCGGGCAAAACGCTGCGCGCGGGAAGTATTGTCGTGCGGGGCGCCGTCAGGGTGAAAGGGCACGCCAACGACCAAGCCGTCGGGCTTCCATTCGGCGATCAGCGCTCCCAGCGTGAAAAAACGGGCGTCACCCTCGGCCGCCACTGTGCGCAGCGGTGTGGCCGTGCGCGTGAGGGTGTTGCCACTGGCCACACCCACGCGTTTGGTACCGAAATCAAAAGCGAGAAAGGAGCGAGGGGTGTTGGGTGGCATGGCCGCGAAGCTCACGCGTGCCCCGCCTCTTGGCTCAGCATGCGCGGGTCGATGCCCAAGAGCGATAGCGCCTTGTCGTAGCGCTGCTCGACCGGCGTGTCGAAGATGATGCCGGGCTCGGCGCTCACGTTGATCCAGCCGTTGCGGCCGAGCTCTTCTTCGAGCTGGCCGGCACTCCAGCCGCTGTAGCCGAGCGTGACCAGAATCTTTTTCGGGCCCGCGCCGCTGGACAGGGCTTCGAGCACATCTTTGCTGGTCGTCATCTCCAAGCCGCCGGGAATTTGCAGCGACGAGTTGTAGTGCCCGCCCTCACCCGCTTCACCACCCAGGCGCTCGTGCAGCACAAAACCGCGCTCGGTCTGCACCGGCCCGCCGAAGTAGACCGGCTCATCGGCCAGGTCTTCGCGGTCGAGCGTGAGCTCGACCTTCTCAAACAGGTTTTTCAGCTTGATGTCGATGGGTTTGTTGATCACCAGGCCCAGCGCACCTTTGTCGGTGTGCTCGCACATGTAGATCACCGCACCGGCAAAGGTGTCATCGGCCATGCCCGGCATGGCGATGAGGAACTGGTTGGTGAGATTGATCGAGGTGCCAGACATGCGGCGCATTTTATTCCTGCGGCACACTGAGCCCGATGGAAAAGGTTTTGGACTCGGCCCTGGTCTGGTTTCGGCGCGATTTGCGCAGCGACGACCATGCGGCGCTGTTTCACGCGCTGAAGGCCGCGCGCAAGGTGTGGTGCGCGTTCGTGTTCGACACCGACATCCTCGACCCGCTGCCACGCGCCGACCGCCGGGTGGAATTCATCCGCGACAGCCTGGTGGCGCTGGACGAGGCACTGCGCCACTGGCAAGCCGCGGGTGGCCTGATAGTGCGACACGGCGTGTCTACCGATGAGCTGCCCCGCCTGGCAGCGCAGCTGCGGGTACAAGCCGTCTACGCCAACCATGACGATGAACCCGCCGCGCTCGCACGCGACAACAAGGTGCGAGGTGCCCTGGCTGATCTCGGCATCGCGCTGCACACCAGCAAAGACCACGTGGTCTTCGAGCGCAGCGAAGTGCTCACGGGCAGCGGCACGCCCTACAGTGTGTTCACGCCCTACAAAAACGCCTGGCTGAAGAAGTTGGAGCCGTTTTATGTCAGCGCCTACCCCGTCAACAAGTATTCGGGCAGCTTGGCCGCGCTGCCCGATGGCGTGCACGCTGTCGTGCCCACATTGGCCACCATCGGGTTCGAGCCCACCAACTTGCACGACATGAAGCTGGGCAGCGGCAGTGCCGGTGCGCAGACGATGCTGGCCGACTTTTGGCCACGCATCGACCGTTACAACGACACGCGCAACTTCCCCGCCGTCAAAGGGCCGAGCTACCTGTCGACCCACCTGCGCTTTGGCACGGTGTCGATTCGCCAATTGGCGCGCGAAGCCGCGACCCGCGGGCACCACGGTTCGGCCGGGGCGGCCACCTGGCTCTCAGAGCTGATCTGGCGCGACTTTTACCACCAGGTGCTGCACCACCACCCGCAGGTCGTGAACGCGAGCTTCAAGCACGAGTACGACGCCATCCGGTGGGAACACGGTAAACATGCCGA
>JBBRFR010000271.1:0-5665 GCA_038241485.1 Burkholderiales bacterium | reverse complement strand
AACCGACTTCACCCGCCACATGGTCGATCTGGGGCCGCTGTTGGGCATGGGCTACATCGCTTTTCGCGCGGTGCTGATGCTGTGGTTGCTGCGCCTGGTGCTGCGCGCCACGCGCAGCGTCTCTGATCCCCTGCCGATGATGCTCTTTGCCTATGCGGGCTACACCGTGCTGCTGGGCCAGATCTCCGGCCACGGATCAATCAATGTGTACGGCTGGTTGTTCTTCGGCTTGTGCATCGCCGCAAGCCGGGCCGCGCTGCAAGCTGCTCAGGTGCACATGTCTGCAGGCAGCAGTTTGGCGCGCGCGCGGCCTCGCGGGAGGCTGCGATGGGCGCGCTGATCACCCGCCAGCGCCTGGCCCGGCTGGGCAGCTTCGCGACCACCCAGCTCCTGGTGCAGGTCATCGGCTTTGGTTCGGGCATTGTGCTGGTGCGCTACATGGAGCAGGCCCAGTACGGCTACTACACACTGGCTCTGAGCATGGCGAGCATGGCCGTCATCCTCACCGACCTGGGCCTGGCTACCGCCGTGATGGCCATCGGCGGGCGCCTGCTGGGCCAGCCCAAGGCGCTCGGTGGTCTGGTGGCCGATGCCAATGCCTTGCATCGGCGCATGGCCTGGCTGTCGTTTGCGGTGCTGGGGCCTTGCTTCGCGCTGCTGCTGTTGCGCCAGCAGGCGGGGCCGTGGCAGGTGGCGGCGCTCACCGTCACGATCATGGCGGCGGCCGTCTTGACTGCGCGTACCGGCGTGGCGCTGTCGATCGCTCGCTTGTTAGGCCATGTCGGGCTGCAGCAAAAGCTCGATCTCGGCACAAACATCACGAAGCTCGCGCTGCTCATGGCGGCCACTTGGGTGACGCTCGACGCCACCGTGGCCTGCGTGGTGAACCTGGGCGTGGCTGCCGTCGGCTTCGTGGTGCTCACGCGCCATCTGGACACCCACATCGAGTTGCCTGCTCGTGCCGATGGCGCACAGGTCGCCGCACTGAAGCAGCACGTATGGAAGCAAGGGCCGAACTCGGTCTACTACGTGGTCAGCAGCCAGCTCGCGCTGTGGTTGATTGGCATCTTCGGCAGCGCGGAGCGTCTGGCCGACATGGGCGCGCTCAGCCGCCTGGGGGCGCTCTTCACGGTGATCGCGGCGGTGTCGGCCGCCCTGGTGTGGCCGTACTTCGCGCGCCAGGATGGGCCGGCCGAGCTGGTGGCCGGGTTTGTCAGCGTCAACGCGTTCTATGCCGCGCTGCTGGCCTCGCTGGTGGCCCTGGCGATGGCGTTTCCGGCTCCGCTTCTGTGGGTGCTCGGTGGCAACTACTCAGGCTTGCACACCGAGCTGGTGTGGATGGTGGTTGCTGCGACCCTGTGGACCTGGGGTGGCACCGTCTACAGCATCGGCTGTGCACGGGGGTGGGTCCTGCCGGTAGGGTTGATGGCGTCGACGGGCGTGCTGACCACGGTGATTGCAGCGAGTGCGGTCGACCTGTCCACGGTACGTGGAAACTTCATAATTCACGCCGCAGCCGGGCTCGTCAGCACGGTGGTGGCCTGCGGCTATTTCTCTTGGCAACTGCGGCGCCACACGCGCCTGCACGCCATCACACAGGGATCGGCATGAACATCGTGCTGTACACACATCCTGCGTTCCTGGGCTCGCACAGCCAGGCGCATTTCGCACGCATGCTGCTTGGGGCCTACCAGGCACGCGGTCACCAGGTGGTGCTGCGGCAGCCCAAGGCGGTGGTGCACGGCTGGGTACCGAAGGGGCGCTTGTCGAAGTGGGCCGGCTACATAGACCAGTACCTGCTGTTCCCGCAGCGCATGCGAGCCGAGATGCGCGGTGACCCACCCGATACGCTGTACGTGTTCTGCGATCAGGCGCTTGGCCCCTGGATTCCCGACGCGGCCCATCGCCCGCATGTTGTTCACTGCCACGACCTACTCGCGCTTCGCTCGGCCTTGGGCGACATCCCAGAGAATCCGACCTCGCTCACCGGGCGCATTTATCAGCGCTATATTCGCCGCGGCTTGCGGCATGCGCGTCACTTCATCTCGATTTCGCAAAAATCTCGGGCCGATCTGCATCAGTTCGGTGGCGTCGAATCGATCACCTCGGAGGTGGTCTACAACGGGTTGAACCACCCCTACCGGCCGCTCGCCCCCGAGGCGGCGCGGCAGGTGCTGCGTGCGGCCGGCCTGCCGGTGTCTGAGCGCGGCTGCCTGCTGCACATCGGCGGTGGGCAGTGGTACAAAAACACCGCCGGCGTGGTGCGCCTGTATGCGAGCTACGCGCAAGACTCCGTGCGTTCCGGTGGAACACCCCTACCGCTGTGGATGGTGAGTCCCAAACCTGACGAAGCCGTGCGCCAAGCCCTCACGCAGGTGCCTCCGCAAGCGCAGGTGCTGTTCTTAAGCGGCCTGAGTAACGATGTCATCGAGGCGCTGTACTCACACGCTGCGGCCTTGCTCTTCCCAAGCCTGGCCGAAGGCTTCGGATGGCCGATCGCCGAAGCCATGGCCTGCGGCTGCCCGGTCGTCACCACCGGCGCTGCGCCCATGACCGAGGTGGGCGGTGAGGCCGCCACCTACCTGCCGCGCCTGGATGCCGACGACGACGCGGCCGCATGGGCGCGCTTCGGCGCCGCGCGGCTGACGCACGTGCTCGGGCGCTCAATCGCCGAGCAGGAGCGGTTCGCGGCGCGCGGGCGCGCCTGGGCGGCACGTTTCACAGCCGTCTCGGCGATCGACAACTACCTGGCCGTCTACCAGCGCGTGCTCTCGCTGGAGGCCGGTGGTTCCAGGTTCGCGCAGGTGCAGGCATGACAGACCAAACGCGACGCTTGGCCTTGGGCCGGATGCTCGCCGTAGCGGCGGTGCCGGCGGCCTGGTTGGCCGGTTGCGGTGGCAGCGATGACGGTGGCGACAGCGTCGCGCCCCCACCCGCGCTTCCCACAACGCCTGCCCTCGCGCGCCTGAAGGCTGCGCTGGCAAGCGCGCCTCTCGTAACGAGCCCCACGCTCATCACGGTCACACAGGGCCACGAAAACTCCGCGGCTTCGTCGTTCGGTGCAGCGGCCTTGATCTATCCCACGCTGGGCACGCCAGAGCAAAGCCTGGCCGACATCCCGCAGGTCTGGGGCCACCGCCGCGAGCTGTGGATCCACGAGAGCAACGGTGCGCGCATCGAGGGTCACGACGTCTATCCGGTTCACCGCCCCCACCGAGCGGCCACCCTCGGGAGCGCCGGCATCTGCGGGCTGCATTTCGAGCTCGATGGCTCGGCCTTCGAGCTGCTCATGGCAGGCCGCCAGACGGCCATCACGCTGATCGTCGACGGGCGCTACATGGCGCCGCAGCTGATCGAGACCACGCTCGATGTCGGCATTCCGGGCGTGTCACTGGCGGCACCCAACAAGTTCGTGCGTATCGACTTCGGTTCGCGCGCGCGGCGCAGGATTTCGGTGTACGCGACGAGTTCGCAAGGGCCTTGCGCGCTTGCGGTCGCAGTGCAAGACCGTTTGTCGCCATGGGATCGCTCCGGCGAGGCCTCGTTCGCGGCGATGGCCGATTCCTATGGCGGGGGCAAGGGTGTCAACTGGCGCGGCGGCCCCTTCTGGGAGGCCGCCGCTCTGCTGGGCATTCCGCACCTCGATCTTGATGCCCTGGGCAGCACCGGCTACGCGCAGATCGCCACCAATGGCGACTCGTTCCATGTGGGCAATACCTTCCCGAACCGGCTGCCGAGCAGTGTCGATGCGCTGCCCGATCTGTTTCTGACCGCCGGCGGCATCAACGACAACAATTCGCTCGCCTTGCCGCCGTACGCGACCGCGGCCGCTGCGCAGGCCGGATTCAATGCCGCGGTGACCCGGCACTACCGCGATCTGCGCGCCGCCTTGCCCGGCTCCGTTCTGGTGGCCCTGGGCCCGTGGGCGCCGCAGCAGTTCACGCCCACCCACCCGGTGGCGCAATCCAAGGCCGATGCGATCAAGGCGGCTTTGATTGCGGCCGGCGGCTTGTGGGTGTTTCTCGACAACCTGAATGGCGGCTGGGTCAACAGCGCCGGCGCCAGTGCCCCGGCCAGCGGCCCGTGGCAAACAGGCACCGGCAACACGGGCGCACTCGCCGGCGACGGCAATGGCGACCTTTACCTGTCTGCCGATGGCGTGCACCCGAACGAAGCGGGTTGCTTGTACCTTGGCACGCGGATCGCCAGTGATCTGCGCGCGGCCTTGACGGCCATGTGAGTGCGGCGTGAAAACCCATTCCACCAGCGGTGACCTGGCGGCTCCCGGCCTGCACCATCAGGCTGCCAGCCGGGTGATTGCGACTGCGCATGCCGCCGGGGTCGAACGCGTCTCGGCGACCTATTGGTCGCTGAATGTGGTGCGGGTGATCCTCGGGCTGGCGGTGATGCTGTATCACCTGGGTGCCACCATCGCTCTCGACAAGTACTTTGGCTTTGATGGATTCGAGAAGATCTTCGGCTTTGGTGGCGCGCGTATCCCGTTCTTTTTCGTCTTGAGCGGATTTCTGCTGACGCTGGTGTACGGCAGGGATTTCGGAAAGCGGGAAAAAGTCGGGTCATTTCTGTGGCGGCGCTTCGTGCGTGTCTACCCCACCTACTGGGTCATTTTGGTGCTGGTGCTATTTACCGCCGTGTTCTCGCCAAGCCTGCAAGACACAGTTCCAGAAGACGTGTGGGTGCTGGCGAAGGCGTTCTTGCTCGTGCCCCAGCACCCCAGCGTGGCGGGCCCCACTGGCGCCCCGGTCATCGTGGCTGCGTGGACGCTGCACTACGAGATCGTGGCCTATCTGATGCTTGCCGCGTGGATCTGGAGCCGCATGCTCGGCGGTGTGTTGTGCCTCGCGCTGCTGGGCAACGCCATTGCCTGCTGGCAGTGGCAATGCGACTTCTACAACAGCTTTCTGTCCGGCAGCAGCTTCCTATATTTCGCCTACGGAGCTGGCGCGGCCTGGGTGCTGAGGCGTTTGCCGCTGTTGCCGAATGCGCGCACGCTGGTTTGGGTGGCCTCACTGGCCTATCTGCTGGTGGCGATCGGGACCTACGAACAAAGCGGCTCGGGGAGCGTGTCGGATCCGGCCGTGTACTACGGCATGCTCGCCTCGATCATCCTCGTGTGCCTGACCAAAGCAGAGGCGTCGAAGCCGCCCGAGCCCGGCCCGAAATGGATCAAGCTGCTCAGCGATTCGTCTTACGCGATGTACCTGCTGCACTTTCCATTGATCAGCCTCAGCTGCAAGTTGCTGACCCACATGGGCTTGAGCGGTGCCACTGGCGCCAGTGTTGCGCTGGTCGTGACCACCGCGTTGTGCGTGGGCGCGGCCGTTGTATTTCATGTGTTCGTGGAGCGGCGCCTGCTCGCCCTGCGTGCCTGATTCCCCAGGAGCAAAGAGTCGTGAACCTTGAAGAACGTGCCAACGCAGGCCTGCACCCCCACATCCTGGAGAAGATCGAACTTCTTCAGGGCGCAAGAGCCTCACGGATCGTGGACGTCGGCTGCGGCAGCGGCGCCATGCTGGACAGGTTGGCCGAGCGCGGCTACACCAACCTCTATGGGCTGGACATCGCCCCGCCACGTGATGCCCGGCCGGGCATCACCTTCATCGAGTGTGACCTCGACGCCTGCATCACCCCATTTGGCGACGGC
>JBBRFR010000270.1:0-5668 GCA_038241485.1 Burkholderiales bacterium | reverse complement strand
AAGGCACCGGCTCGATGGGCAACGACTCTCCGCTCGCGGTGCTGTCAGACAAGAACAAGCCGCTTTACAACTACTTCAAGCAGTTATTCGCGCAAGTGACCAACCCGCCGATCGACCCGATCCGCGAAGCGGTGGTGATGTCGCTCGTGTCCTTCATCGGCCCGAAGCCCAACCTGCTCGACATCAACGCCGTCAACCCGCCGATGCGGCTTGAGGTGTCGCAGCCTGTGCTCGACTTCGCTGACATGGGGCGTTTGCGCGAGATCGAGAAGTACACCTACGGCAAGTTCCGCAGTCACGAGCTCAACGTCAGCTATCCGCTGGCCTGGGGCGATGAGGGCGTGGAAGCCAAGCTTGCCTCGCTGTGCGCCGAGAGCGTGGACGCGATCAAGAGCGGCCACAACATCCTGATCATCAGCGACCGCCACATGGACCGCGACCACGTCGCGATTCCCGCGGTGCTGGCCTTGTCGGCAGTGCACCAGCATCTGGTGCGCGAAGGTCTGCGCACCACGGCAGGCCTGGTGGTCGAAACGGGTTCGGCGCGCGAAGTGCATCACTTCGCCGTGCTTGCCGGTTACGGTGCCGAGGCCGTGCACCCGTACCTGGCGATGGAAACGCTGGCCTCCATGCACAAGGAGCTGCCGGGCGAGCTGTCGGCCGAGAAGGCGATCTACAACTACGTCAAGGCCATCGGCAAGGGCTTGTCGAAGATCATGTCCAAGATGGGCGTGTCGACTTACATGTCGTACTGCGGCTCACAACTCTTCGAAGCCATTGGCCTGGAGAAGGCGCTGATCGACAAGTATTTCCGCGGCACGGCCAGCCAGGTGGGTGGCATCGACGTGTTCGACGTGGCCGAAGAAGCCATCCGCATGCACAAGGCGGCCTTCAGTGACGACCCGGTGCTCGCCGGCATGCTGGATGCCGGTGGCGAATACGCCTGGCGTGTGCGCGGTGAAGAACACATGTGGACGCCGGATGTGATTGCCAAGCTGCAGCACAGCACCCGCGCCAACAAGTTCGACACCTACAAGGAATACGCCCAGTTGGTGAACGACCAGTCGCGCCGTCACATGACGCTGCGCGGCCTGTTCGAATTCAAGCTCGACCCGAGCAAGGCGATCCCGGTCGACGAGGTGGAGTCGGCCAAAGAGATCTTCAAGCGCTTCGCCACTGGTGCGATGTCGCTCGGCTCGATCTCGACCGAAGCGCATGCGACGCTGGCTGTCGCGATGAACCGCATCGGCGGCAAGTCCAACACCGGCGAAGGCGGCGAAGACCCGGCGCGTTACCGCAACGAGCTCAAGGGCATCCAGATTGTCGATGGCACCAAGCTCAGCGACATCGTCGGCACCAAGGTGGTCGAGGCCGACTATGAGCTGAAGGCCGGCGACTCGCTGCGCTCCAAGATCAAGCAAGTGGCCTCAGGCCGCTTCGGTGTGACCACCGAGTACCTGGCCTCTGCCGACCAGATCCAGATCAAGATGGCCCAAGGTGCCAAGCCGGGCGAGGGCGGTCAGTTGCCGGGCGGCAAGGTCAGCGAATACATCGGCATGCTGCGTTACTCGGTGCCCGGTGTGGGCCTCATCTCACCGCCGCCGCACCACGACATCTACTCCATCGAAGACCTGGCGCAGCTCATCCACGACCTGAAAAACGCCAACCAGCGCGCCGACATCAGCGTGAAGCTGGTGTCCGAAGTGGGTGTGGGCACCATCGCCACCGGCGTGGCCAAGGCCAAGGCCGATCACATCGTGATCGCCGGCCACGATGGCGGCACGGGGGCGTCGCCCTGGAGCTCGATCAAGCACGCCGGCACGCCGTGGGAGCTGGGCTTGGCCGAGACCCAGCAGACGCTGGTGCTCAACCGCCTGCGCGGCCGTGTGCGCGTGCAGGCCGATGGCCAGATGAAGACCGGCCGCGACGTGGTCATCGGCGCGCTGCTCGGTGCCGACGAGTTCGGCTTCGCCACCGCGCCGTTGGTGGTTGAGGGTTGCATCATGATGCGCAAGTGCCACCTCAACACCTGCCCGGTGGGCGTGGCCACGCAAGACCCGGTGCTGCGCGCCAAGTTCCAAGGCCGCCCCGAGCACGTGGTGAACTTCTTCTTCTTCATTGCCGAAGAAGCGCGCCAGATCATGGCCCAGCTGGGCATTCGAAAGTTTGATGACCTGATTGGCCGCGCAGACTTGCTGGACACCAAGAAGGGCATTTCGCACTGGAAGGCCAAGGGCCTCGACTTCAGCCGCATCTTCCATCAACCGACTGCACCGGCCGACGTGGCGCGCCGCCAGGTCGAAACGCAAGATCACGGCCTCGCCCGTGCGCTCGACGTGAAGCTGATCGAGAAGTGCAAGCCCGCCATCGAGCGCGGTGAGAAAGTACAAATCATCGAGCAGACGCGCAACGTCAACCGCACGGTCGGCGCCATGCTCTCGGGTGAGCTGGTGCGCCGTCACCCCGAAGGCCTGCCCGATGACACCATCTTCATGCAGATGGAGGGCACCGGTGGCCAGAGCTTCGGCGCCTTCTTGGCCAAGGGCATCACGCTGTACCTGATTGGCGACGCCAACGACTACACCGGCAAGGGCTTGTCAGGCGGCCGGGTGGTGGTGCGCCCGAGCATCGACTTCCGGGGCGACGCTGCGCGCAACATCATCGTCGGCAACACCGTGCTCTACGGTGCGACCAGCGGTGAAGCTTTCTTCCGCGGCGTGGGCGGCGAGCGTTTTGCTGTGCGCCTGTCGGGTGCCACCGCGGTGGTTGAAGGCACGGGGGATCACGGCTGTGAATACATGACCGGCGGCACCGTGGCTGTGCTCGGCAAAACCGGCCGCAACTTCGCGGCCGGCATGAGCGGTGGCATGGCCTACGTGTATGACGAAGATGGCCAGTTCGCCAAGCGCTGCAACACCGCCATGGTGTCGCTCGAGAAGGTGGTGAGTGCGGCCGAGCAAGAGGCCCGCTCCGACAAGGCCGTGTGGCACCGTGGCGAGACCGACGAAGCCATCCTCAAGAAGCTTCTCAACGACCACCACCGCTGGACGGGCAGCTTGCGTGCGCGCGAGATCCTCGACCAATGGGCCGACGCACGCGGCAAGTTCGTCAAGGTCTTCCCCAACGAGTACAAGCGCGCCCTGGGCGAAATGAACGCCGCCAAACAAGCCGGCGACACCATCGCCCGCGCCAAGGCCGCAGACAAGCCCGCCGGCAAAAGCCGCGCGAAGGCCTGAACACAAGACGCGAAGGATCAAACAGCATCATGGGAAAAGTCACCGGCTTCATGGAGTACGAGCGAGTGGAAGAGGCCTACGAGCCCGTCCAGAAGCGCGTCAAGAACTACAACGAATTTGTCATCGGCCTGAAGGAAGACGAGTCCAAGGTTCAGAGCGCCCGCTGCATGGACTGCGGCACGCCTTTTTGCAACAGCGGCTGCCCCGTCAACAACATCATTCCGGACTTCAACGATCTGGTGTACCGCGGTGACTGGAAGAACGCGATCGAGGTGCTGCACTCGACCAACAACTTCCCCGAGTTCACCGGACGCATCTGCCCCGCCCCTTGCGAAGCGGCCTGCACGCTGAACGTGAATGACGATGCGGTCGGTATCAAGAGCATCGAGCACGCCATCATCGACCGCGCCTGGGCCGAAGGCTGGGTGCAGCCGCGGTTGCCCAAGCTGAAGACGGGCAAAAAGGTCGCGGTGGTCGGCTCCGGCCCCGCAGGCCTGGCGGCAGCCCAACAGCTCGCACGCGCGGGCCATGACGTGACGGTGTTCGAAAAGAACGACCGCATCGGTGGCCTGCTGCGCTACGGCATTCCCGACTTCAAGATGGAGAAGTTGCACATTGACCGCCGTGTCGATCAGATGACCAAGGAAGGTGTCACCTTCCGCACCGGCGTGATGGTCGGCAAGCTGCCTGATTCGGGAGCGGGCAGCAAGGTCACCAACTGGGCCAGCGAGACCATCGACCCGGCGCAGCTTCAGGCCGACTTCGATGCCGTGATCCTGGCCGGTGGCGCCGAGCAGTCACGCGACCTGCCCGTGCCGGGGCGTGACCTCGAAGGCGTGCACTTCGCGATGGAGTTCTTGCCGCAGCAAAACAAGGTCAACGCCGGCGACAAGTTCAAGGACCAGCTGCGCGCCGACGGCAAACACGTGATCGTGATCGGCGGTGGCGACACCGGCAGCGACTGCGTGGGCACCAGCAACCGCCACGGCGCCCAGAGCGTGACGCAGTTCGAGCTGCTGCCCATGCCTCCCGAGCAAGAGAACAAGCCATTGGTCTGGCCTTACTGGCCGACCAAGCTTCGCACCAGCTCCAGCCACGAAGAAGGCTGCGAGCGCGAGTTCGCTATTGCCACCAAGGAGTTCATCGGTGGCGAAGGCAAAGACAAAGGCAGGGTCAAGGCCTTGAAAGCCGTGCGCGTGGAGTGGCAGGGCGGCAAGATGGTTGAAGTGGCGGGCTCCGAGCAGATCTTGCCCGCCGACATGGTGCTGCTGGCCATGGGTTTCGTGAACCCGGTGGCGAGCGTGATCGACGCCTTTGGTATCGACAAAGATGCGCGTGGCAATGCCAAGGCTGGCACTGATTTCATTGGTGGTTACGCCACCAATGTCGAGAAGGTGTTTGCGGCCGGCGACGTGCGTAGAGGCCAATCACTCGTGGTCTGGGCCATCCGTGAAGGGCGCCAGGCGGCGAGGGCGGTGGATGAGTTTCTGATGGGGGCGAGTGACTTGCCGCGTTGACGCTCAGAACGACGTTTTGAAAAGAAGGGCTGAGGTTTCAAAAACCTCCGCCCTTCTTTTATGTCAATCCACGGTTTTGAGTTCACGCCAGTTGAGCCGGCGCAGGGATGTGGGTTCGGTAAAGTTTCCAGGCAGTGAAGACAAGCCGCCGGAGTCGGTGCCTGCAATCAAGCGTGGCGTACCTTGGACGCTGAGGAATTTCAGGTCTGTGACCACGCCAGGCAAACCAGCGTAGACGATGGATGTTGTTCCCGCGGCGTTTCGCAAGACGGTCACCCCGGTTCCATAGTTGAGTGCATACACACGGCTGGTACCTGAGGGGTTGCAGGCATCGCCATTCGGAAGGATGGACGCGTACGCCACAATCCCCGAGAAGATGTCGGGCTCAGAGATCACGCGCCAGCCGATGTTGGCAGGGGCAGGGCTGCGGCCCAGGTCGATGTACCAGCCCCGCGATGTCGGGGGAGCGTTGACCAAACCGACAAGGGGGTCGGCGTTAGGTGTCAGGTTTGTACGGGTCAGAGGGAAAGGGCCCGTGGTGTCAAACCGGTTTGCCAGACCGTCTCCGACGGCATAGAAACTCTGCTCTTGCGTGTCCGCAGTGTCGGAGACGGCGAGAAGCCGGCCGGTGCCGAAGAGCACGAAGCGTTTGCTCGTTGAACGCTGGATTTCGATCCGAGGACGCGAAGTGATCGGCTGAACTACACCGTTGATGGGGTCGGTCAGCGTGGCGATGCGCACGGGCGCAGGATAGAGGCCGCTCGTGGCCGTCAGGTCCCAACGCCACACATTGCCGTAGAGGTCACCCGCATAGGCGCTGTCGGCCGTGGCATCGCTGCGGTCGTTCACATAGGTGTTCACATGCGCCATTCCGGCGCTTGCCGTGGGGGTGCCAAAGCCCGTGGAGATTTTCTC